>CAZERH010000028.1:0-12961 GCA_964515535.1 uncultured Anaerolineaceae bacterium | reverse complement strand
CTCTAAATATGCAAAATATGCTCCCTGTTGCTATCCTCTAAACGCAACTCAGGTTGATATTTTTCTAGGTATGGGGTCCCCATGGAATATCAGGAGGAATTTGGTGAGGTGCGCGAATCCAGTTGAGCCAGCCGCCGGGTCCTTTGCGGGGTTCTTGTTTTTCAAAGCGAACAAGTAGAAGGCTGGTAATTAGTCCCATTACACCAATCCATTGGAAGAAACTTAAATCTTCGCCGAGTAAAAAATGACTGGCAGTGATGGTGATGACCAGCTCACCAAGCCCAAGAAGCGCGGTTTGCATCCCGCCGATGTTTTTTACCCCCAAGAAAAGTGTCAGTCGAGACAAAAAGGTAACTAGGGTCAATCCGATGACGGGACTCCAATCCATTGTGCTGTTGGGGAGTTGAGGATCAAAAATAAAATATGCAGAGACAACAACCGCGCTCATCGAAAGTAATGTGTATAGTGTAACTGTCGGGGCAGGGACTTCGTAAAGAACACGTTGGTTAATGGGGAGATGGAGTGCGTAAAGAGCCGATGCGATTAACATAAAGGAGACGCCAACGAGGTCAATTTCTCCGCTGTCAAAGTTGGTAATCAAAATCACACTGGCTACTGCTAAAGCAATGCGCAGGATGGTTAATTTGCTGGGGCGTTGACGATCTAAAAATGACCAAAAAACCACAAAAACGGGGTATAAAGAATAGAGCAGTTGCCCGACATTTGCGTTTAGTCGTTCAAGTGACGTATAGTAAAAAAGGGAGCCTATTCCGTTGATTGCCCCAGCTAAAATACAGCCAAGAAGACCGAGAGAGAATATATAGAGGTATTGTCGCTTGAACAAAAAAAGAATTGCGAGCAAAAGTCCCGCCGCCATGCTTGTTCTTAGGGCGACCACAGCAAAGGGAGAAAAACCGGCAAGAATGGCTTGTTTTCCGAATACCGGGGTGAATCCTAAGAATACTGCGGAGACAATTGCGGCAATTATGCCTCTGTTTTTTTGCCCGATTTTCATTTTTTAGGGAATAATTGTGTGAACTTCATCAAGAAATTCATCGCTCATAAAATCGCCTTTTTGGAGTAGCGATTGAATCTGACCTTTGAGTCTCTTCTTTTCTTCTTTTGTTAATTCTTTTGCGGTTGAAACAATAACGGGGATACTCTCGGTTTCCGAATCAGATTTAAGCTCATCTAAAACGCCAAAGCCGTCTAATTCAGGCATCATCAAGTCGAGAATAATTAAATCGGGGTTTTCTTTGCGGATAATGCGCAAGGCTTCTTTCCCGTTGTTGGCTTCAAAAATGGTGAAATCGCCCTGTGATTGTAGGATGCGGCGGATTAGCAAACGCGCTTCTGTTGTATCATCAACAATGACAACGCGTGAGAAGCGTTCCGGAACAACGTGGCTGAGCGCGGCAAGAATGCCTTCTTTGGGCGTTTCTTCTGCTTTGTCTTCTTTCGGGAGAACCACATTGCGCGCCCAGTTATCGCCCAGAACAAATTTTTCGGGTGGCACTGTATGCCCGGTGCAGTTGACTACAACCGTATCGTCAGGTTTGATAACGCCTGCGCGTATCAGTTTGAAGAGTCCTGCAAAAGCAACCGCGGCGGCGGGTTCGGCTGAAATCCCTTCCATTTTTGCTAGAACGTGCATCGCGCGAAAAGCCTCTTCGTCTGTAACGCTTTCAAATGCACCGCCGGTATCGTTTGCTATTTTTCGTAGCAGTTTATAGGTGCGTCCCGGATCTCCCGTGGCGAGAGTTTCTATATGCGTTCTGGGAACATCAACTATTTCGGCGGTTTCCAAGCCTTTTTTCCAGCTATTGGCTATTGGCGCACAACCGGCGGCTTGAACGCCGACAATGGCAGGTCTTTTGTTGGTGAAGCCCATTTTTTCTAATTCGGCAAACCCTTTGTCAACGCCCAGAGGTCCCATGCCTCCGCTGATGGCTTGGATATACCAATCAGGTGTTTTCCAGCGCGGTGTTTTTTCCGCAACAGGTGCGTCGCTACTAAGATAAGCTGTTAATTGCTCTGCTATTTCGTATGCGATTGTTTTCATAGATTCGACAGATGGAATAGATCGCGCCCCCATATTTTGATAGAGATTTCTTTGTTTTGCAAACTCAGAAGCGGCGCGTTTAACAGAATCGTAAGAACCGGAGACTTTGATAAGTTGACTTCCATAGAGCGCGATTTCTCGCATCTTCACCGCAGGAACAAGACTGGTGACAAATGCCCAGAGTTTAATTCCCGCTCTAGCGGCGTAGGCGGAGTAGGCAATAGCTACATTTCCGGTAGAGGCAACGACCATTTCTGTAATTCCGGCTTCTTTTAATGCCGCCATAGAAACTGCGGCTTGGCGGTCTTTGAAAGAAGCTGTTGGTCCTTGCCGCTCATCTTTGATAAAGATATTGGGGCATCCCAGCATTAACCCCAGATTGGACGCCGGAATCAAGGGGGTGCCACCCTCGCCAAGAGAGAGGATGAGACTAGGGTTGTCTACGGGGAGCAATTCGCGATACCGCCAAAGATCAAATTGGCGACTAGAAAGTTGTTGCGGCAATGTTTTAGAGATGGTTTCGAGGTCGTACTCAGCCTCACGCCATTGACTTCCGCATTGAGGACAGTCTATTTCCGTAGGGGAATAAGGTGCTATGTGGTTACAGTCAATACAACGGAGAATGAAGGACATTATTTGTTTTTCCCTTTATTTTTTTTTGAGATGATTTAAGCTACGTTCGAGAGTTATTAATAGGTCTTCGGAAGTGAGTGAACCTTTTTGCAAGAGGTGCAGATTAAGTGTGTCCAGTTTTTCTTGTTGTTTAGTGCTAAGGTCACCACCACTAATGACGATAACGGGAATTTCTCTTAATTCAGTAGATGCTTGCATAGCCTCTATAATCTTGAATCCGTCCATTTCGGGCATAAACAAATCCAGAATGACAGCTTGAGGAGGTTGCCTGAGAATTTTCTCCCAACCGGCGGGTCCGCTATTAGCCAAAAGGGGTTTATAAGTTTTGTTCTTGGCGATGAGCTTTTCAAGAAGCCGTAAATCATCATAATCATCGTCTATGAGAAGAATATCGTATATATCTCCATCATCGTTAAGGCGATTAAGTGTATTTAATAAATCGTCATCAAGAATGGGTTTGAGAAGATAGTCTGTAGCACCGAGCGAGTAACCCTTTTTGGTGTCTTCAACAATACTGCAAATAATGGTGGGGAAGTGTTGTGTTTCGGGATCCGATTTGAGATCTTCCAAGACTTGCCAACCGTCATAGTCGGGCATCATAATATCTAATGTGATGGCATAGGGTTGAAGCTCTTTTGCACGCTCAACAGCTTCCTTAGGGTTAGTGAGTGCAACCACTTGATATCCTTGTGGATTGAGGTAGCGTTGATATAGATTGATTACTTTTTCATCATCGTCAATTGCGAGAATGATGAGAGAATCATCTGATTTTTCTGTGGTTTCAACTTCAACATCCTCTTTTTTCGTTTCAAAGAAGGGGAGAGTGAAATAGAATTTACTACCTTTTCCTATCTCACTGTTTAGCCCGATTTCACCACTGTGCATTGTTACCAACTCTTTTGAGATGGAAAGCCCAAGCCCGGATCCGCCTGTCGCACGCGTAGCGGAAGCGTCTACTTGCGAGAATGCTTGGAAGAGTTTTTCTTGATCTTTTGCAGAAATGCCGGGTCCGCTATCCTTAACGCTGATTCGAACAAAACTTCCTTCTGCTTTAGCGGTGACTTTGATGGAACCTTCATCTGTAAATTTTGCCGCGTTGGAAAAGAGATTGATAAGAATTTGGCGAACACGCATCGGATCGGCTTTGACGGGAGGCAGGCTGGTTTCGATATCATCTTCTAAACGTACGGGCTTATCTTTAACTAATCCCATTACCGTAGACATGACGCTCCGAATTAGTTTTTCTATATCAACTTCATCGAAAGTCAGTTCCATTTTTCCGGCTTCTATCTTGGATAAGTCAAGAATGTCGTTGATTAACCCAAGCAGATGTTGACCTGAGTTGTAAATAGCCGTTAAATCTTGTTGTTGGAGGTCTGTTACTGGTCCGTCAATCCCTTTGAGGATAACGCGAGAGAAGCCAATGATGGAGTTTAGCGGTGTGCGTAACTCATGACTCATATTTGCCAAGAACTGGCTTTTGAGTTTTTCAAGTTCGCGCATCTCAATGAATGCGTCTTGTGCCAGCTTATAAGAGCGAGCGTTATCAATGGCGGTGGCAAATTGGTCTGCCAATAATTCTAAGACGGCAATATCTTCGGGGGTAAAGGCGTCAACTTCAGTTGCTTGCAAATCTAATGCGCCAATAATTCTGCGTCCAATTCTGAGCGGAATGGCGGCTTCGGCTTTTGTTTCAGGAAGCAAAGGGTTGAGGTGATGATTCGGATCTTTTGAGACATCGTTAACTATATAAGATTCGCCTTTTTCTGTTGCGGTTCCTACTACAGATTTCGATCCGATTTCGAGGGCGTGCCTATTTTTTTTCATCTCCTCGCCGGCTTCACCTGTTGCTTCGCGGACAATAACTTCTAAACCCGCACCTGCTTCTTCGGTGGTGAAAATTGCGACATGATAATAACCAAAATGTTCAGGAAGCAGGTTAACCGCGCGCTTAAAGAGGATATTTGTATCTAATGTTGATGTTACCAGACGTCCCACCTCGGCGGCGGCGGACATATATTCGTTTTGACGGCGTAAAGTTTGTTCGTCTTTTTTGCGATCTGTTATGTCTTGTGCAGAGGCGACTATCGCTAGCGGTTTATCGTCTACAGACATTAGCACACCGACAGTCATCCAAGTTGGGAATGTGGTGCCATCCTGTCTTTTATGTCCAACTTCTCCTTGATTGGAGCCTTCTTTGAAGACGACCTCGTTAAATAGCACAACTTCGTTTTCTAGCTGTTCCTTTGTGTGAAATATCGAGAGAGGTTGCCCGATAAGGTTTTCGGGATGATCGTAACCGTGCATTTCTACCCAAGCACGGTTAATGAACTCAAGATTTCCGTCCATATCTGCGATTGCCATGCCGTCTAGGGATTGTTCTACGGCATTGCCTAATCGCTGAATTTGAAGTTCTGATTGTTTTCGCTCTGTAATATCACGAGCAATCCAATAAACTTGGTCTTCGCTTAATTTTGAGAGACTGGCATAAAACCATCTTTCTTTTTGGTTGATTTCAAGAGAATACTCGATATTAACGGTTTTATCACTTTTTAGGGTTGTGTGAATGGCGTCTCGGAAGAGAGAGTGCGTTTCTTTAGGGAGTATTTCGTCCATGCGTTTCCCTAAAAGTTTTTCGGAGGCAAGGTAAAGATCGGTTGGATTTGTAGGTGCGATGCGAAGATAGCGAGTATCTTTATCAACGACAAAGATGACATCGTCCATTGCGGCGAAAAGAGAACGGAATTCAGATTCAGACTTTTGGGTTTTATCAAAAAGACGCGAGGTTTCAATAGAAGTGCTTACTTGGAGCAAAATCGTTTGAATTAAATCTGTGTGGCTCTTTGAGAGTGTTTTTTGAGGGTCGCCAAAGTCAACGCCAAGTGTGCCTACGGCTTCGTTGCCGGCAAGCAGAGGGAAAAGGACGAGATTTTTTGTCTTCCGCTCTTTCATAATAGATTTAATGCTTGTAGTTAGCGGGTTGTTTTGAACATCGAGGATGGAAATTGGTTGTTGGCTTTCTAATACTTGTACGCTGGTGGGATTATTGGCTAGAGGGAGTTTTATTCCTAGTTCTGTGGGAGATTCCGGATAATCAGCGGTTAAAATTAAATTCTTTTTTTCTTCATCAAGCAGAGCAATCCCAACATGAAGTGCATCACTTAATTCTGCAATTTCTTTTGCTATATACTGTAAATCATCATGCATATCTAAGGTGCTGGAAACTCGCGTAACTATTTTGTTTACAAGTGCCAATTCTTCTCTGCGTCTTTCTGTTTCTTGAAAGAGGCGTGCGTTTTCCAGTGCCAACGAAAGTTGTTCGGTTACCTGTTGAACGAGCATTTGTTCTTCGGTGTCCCACTCACGTCTGGGGGTGTCATCAACGACTTGAAGTGTCCCCCAGAGGTCTGTGTCCATGCGAAGTGGCAAGCTCATTGTCGCGTACGAATCGGTTATGTCCACTTCTACATCGAGTGAATCCGGTTTTGTTTTTCTATGTTTTTCCGAAGAGAGGGCTACATCTAATTGAGGTAGTTTTTGTGCGGTACCAAATTTTTGGTTGTGCCGAGGCTGATCAATCGCCTTTTCTTCTTCTTTGATATTCTCAAAGAGTTTATTGAGACGGTTGTTTATCTGTTTCTTTGACATATTCAATTAGCTCCTGCGCTAAAATACGATACTGTTCAGCACCACGGGTATTTGATTTGTATTCTGTGATTGGTAAGCCGAGAATGGGGCTTTCGCGTAATTTTGTGTCAATTTCAATCAGGCTTTTAAAAAGTCCGTCTCCAAAGGTGTTTTTTAGTTGAGATTGAATGGTGCGGTGAGATCGGTTGCGGCGGTCAAGCATGGTAATTAGGATGCGGTAGGCTAAAGGTGAGTTGTTGCTACTGCGAACTTTGCGAACAAGGGTCATCATGTTGCGCAAGGCGTAAGCTGAAAAATACTCTGCTTGTGTTGGGATAATGAGTAGATTAGCCGCATTTAGGGCGTTTAGTGTTACTGCGCCAAGTGCGGGGGGGCAATCAATAAGTATGTAGTCATATTTCATTGGTTGCGAGGCAAAAATTGCGTCTGCGAGGCGAGTGGCGTAGTTGAGGTGGATGGGTAAAAGTTGTTCGGCGCGTTCCATTTTTTTGCTGGAGGGTACAATTTCTAAGCGGTTGATATTGCTTTTTTGCCAAACATTTTCAAGAGGGACGTTTTCGAGCAAAATATCACTTGATGTTAGTACCGCTCCGCCCGGTTCAAAGCCTAAAGCTAGAGTGAGATTGGCTTGCGCGTCTAAATCGATTAGGAGGACTTGGTATCCTTTCTCTGCCAGGGCGGCACCGAGGGATAAGGTGGTGGTGGTTTTTGCCACCCCGCCTTTTTCGTTTGAAATTGCTATTGTATAAGTCATCTTTCGCCTCGTTCTTGAATTTGGGCTTGTTTGCCCATAAGGTGCTGGTTTTTCTTCGCTAACATTTTTTTGTTTTAATCTAGCCCTGATTTTTGGGCAGTTAATTCAACTTTGCTGGCACCTAAAGCGTTTTTGAGTTCGTTTAGTGCCGTGTCTATCATGACTTGCGGATCGTTTGTGCTTCGAATCTTTGTTGTGATTTGTGAGACCAAGTGTTCCCGTCCGGCACGCCGAGTGGTTTCCTCAAGCAAACGAGCGTTTTCGAGGGCTAATGCCGCGCGGTTGGCTATGGCTTGCACTAATTCTTTTTCATCTGTGTTCATACTTTCGAGGGTGGTGCCTTTTGTGATTTCGATATAGCCAATCACTTCTTCGTGAACTTGTACAGGTATAGAAGTGATATGGGCTGATTCTACAGGGTTTTCCTCTTTCTTTTCTGACAATGCCCTTACAGTATTATCTGCATAGCGATAGCTTTGTTGGCGTTGTGCGGCTCCGAGTTGTGTCCACGCTTGGTGAATATATTGACGAGAGACTGCACGAGCTTCTTCAAGTGCCTCTTGTGTTATATCTGCTTGGTGGGCGTTTTCAATGGCGATGGCTACTTGGTTGGCTAAAGACTCGAAGGTTTTTGTTTCCGATTCGGTGAAGAAGCTTTTACGCATACTTTGAATGTCTAATACGCCGATAATGTCGTCACCAATCTTAAGGGGGAGGGCGATTCTTGAGCGTGTTTCGGGAAGGCTGACTTCATAATCGGGATGATTTTCATTAATATCAAGTGCGACTTGTGGTCGTCTCTCTTTTATCACTCGACTAATAAAATTGTGTTTTTCAATCTCTACCTGATATTCGCGAGCGAGCATTTTTTTTCCGGCAACGCTATTGGTGGCTCGTAGCGGGGCTATTTTTTTATTGTCGTCAATGGAAAACATGCCGACATGGTAAAAATCAAAGCCTTCGCTAATTTTTTTAGCGATTTCCGGTAAGAGCGTTTCTATATTTTGTGTCAGCGAGATTGCTTGTGAGACTTCCGTGATTGTTTGCAGGCGGGCGGCTTGTCTTTGTGATTTTTTTGATATTTTTTCTATTTCAGAAGTGTGTTCTTGTAAATCAGCTTGTAATTTTAGGAGTTCTTCGTTGCGTGCAAGCAAGTTCTGTTCATTTTCTCTTAGGGCGAGCAAACTTTTCTCGAGATCTGTTACGGTGAAGTAGATAATTACTTGAACTAGCACAAAAACGGCAGAGATGCTAAAGGTATTTGCCATAAGTGTGTCTTTTACGGGACTAAGCATCTCTGCTTTTTCGGCATAAAAAAGTGTCCACGCTGAAAGAATGCTAAGAACAGTCAGCGTGATAGCAATGCGTGTGTTTCCTAATAGGCTGGCAAGGAAGATGAGGATAATATAAACCACTAAGGCTACATCGCGAACACCTTCGCCCGTCCATGCTAGGTAGGTCATAGCAAGCCAAACTGTTGAAGTAAATAGAACAGCTACAAGTGTAACTTGCCCGTTGCGGAGGAGGAAATACATTGCAAGCAGAGATAGAGCTACAAGTGTAAAAACGATATTGACTAGGAGAACATATTGTCTGCTGATAAGAAAAATGATTAGCAGAACAAAGCTTGTGTTGATGATGGCATTTATATATCGTGCTGTGCGTGTTTTGTCTATATCTTCAAAAAGAGGCGGAGCGAGTATTTTTCTAAGTCTTTTTAGCATGGCTCTTCCTTATTTTTTGTGGCATCAAGAGGTGCCTCTTTGGGTGAGCTTGCTAACCTAAATATAACTTCTGAATTATCGAGGGCTTCACCAAGCTCTTGAACGGTGGTTTGAATGATTGTGTCAATTTGGATAGAAGCACCGATTTTATTTGAGATGTTACCGATGGTGCTTTCTCGTGCCGCACGGCGTTGACTATCTTCTAATAGGCGAGCATTTTCCAGGGCTAGTGCGGCTCGGTTTGTGACAGACTCTATAAAGGCTTTGTTTTCTGCGCTAAGTGCTGAGGCATCTTGCTGAATTCTTAATCGTCCTATTTCTACATCATGGACTTTTACGGGGATTGTGATTATGTTCTCGTCTTCGCCTGAAAATACTTCCTCTTCTGTTATCGGATGAATAGTTTCATTAGCATAACTGTAGCCAAGTTGAGATTTTGAGCTTGCGATATCTTTCCATGCTTGTTGTGTATATTGTGTCGTAATGAAGCGAGCTTCTTCAAGGGCGGCTCGCGTCATGTCTGCTTGGCGAGCATTTTCTATGGCGATGGAGACCTGATTGGCTAAAGCGTGGAATATTTTTAGGTTTTCTTCAGAGAAAATGGCTTCTCGTTTGCTTTGTACATCTAAGACGCCGATAATTTTATGACCTATTTTAAGCGGAAGTGCCATTTCGGAGCGGGTGTCGGGGAGATCGGGGTTGTTGAAGTAAGCGACATCATGCCCAGCGTCAAGGGCGATGCGGGCTTCTCCATCGTGGGCAACGCGTCCAACGATTCCGCTTTGCCCTACTCTTAATTTGTGCTGACGGGCTAACATTCGCTTTCCACCAATGCTGTTTGCGGCTTGCAATTGGACAAATTCTTTGTTGTTGCTGAAGAGAAAAATTCCAACGTGGTAGAAATCGAAGCGTTCACTAATTAGTGATGCAATTTGGGGTAAAAGAGTGTCTAAGTTTTGTACTAGGGCGATGGCTTTTGATGTGTCTGCGATGGCTTGCAGTTGAGATGTTTGTGTTTTTAGTTCGGCTGTGCGTATATTTACGCGTTTTTCTAATTCGCTTTGTAATTCTATTAAGGCTTTATTGTGTAGTAGAGCTTCTTTTTCATTTTTCTTTGCGATGGATAGGGCTTTGTTGATATTTGTTGTGGTGATGTAGATGATTATTGTGATGAGAAGAAATATGACAGATAAATCGGTGGCAAGGTTCGTGATGGTGTCTAAGGTGGGGGTGATAATATTGCTTTTTTCAGCATAAACAAGTGTCCACATTGAGGCTAGGCTAAGAAACGTGAAAAAAATTAATATGCGAGAACTTCCCAGTAGGCTGGCTAAGAGGATTAAAAGGATATATACGATAAGAGAAGCGTTGCGAATGCCATCAGCCTGCCATGCCATATAGGTCATGGCTATCCATGCTAAAGAAATCAAGAAAACAGCGGTGAATTGAACTTTTTCTTGGCGTAACAAAATTTGCATTCCCACCATGGACACAACGAGTATAGCAAGTACGATGTTAGTGCCGGAGAAAAAGTTTCCTCTAAATATAATTAAGAAGCTACTAAGAAAAACGCCTCCGTATAGAATAGCATTAAGATATTGTGCTACACGGGTATTTTCTTCGTTTTCAAAAATGGGTGGTGTCAATATCTTTTTGATTGAATTAAGCATAACTTATCGTCCTATTTTTCTTGAGGAGAAAATAGTTCAAAACTTATATTGGGGCTACCTAATGCCTGCCCGAGTTCTTTTACGGTGGTTTGAAGAATTGTATCCATCCGAATAGAGCTACCGATTTTGGTTGAAATATCGCTAAGAATTGCTTCTTGTTGTGCCTTACGTTGCGATTCGTCAAAGAGACGCGCCCCCTCTAACACTACGCTGAGATCTTCTGAGATGGCTTGTGTTATTTCAAGCTCCTCTTGTGTCCAAGGCTCTGCACCTTTGCTTTTGCGAATTTTTATGCCGCCCAAGATATAATCACGATTTTTTATGGGGATGATGGCGGTGAGATTATCGTCTTCTAAAAGTTTGCCACTTTCTATTGCCTGTACCAAATTAATGCTTGTATCTAAATTTTTGACCGGATTAACTTCCCCGTTTTCTTTAACGATAAATCTAGGAATGGCTTGATTTTGAGTTAAGTCTCTCCATGATTGTTGACTGAGTTGACCGTAGGCTTTTCTTTCGGCGAGCAAAGCGGCTTCTGATTTGGCAAAAAGCTCTGCGTTGTCGAGCGCGACTGCAACTTGGTCTGCCATTGTTTGCAGTGTTGTGATGATTGACTCGTCAAATGCAGATTCTTCCACGCTCTGAACGGTGAGGGCACCCAAGACGCGCCCGCGAGAGCGAAGTGGAAGTGCGCCTTCGGAGCGGGTTTCGGGGAGGTCTGGGTTTTCAAATCGGACTGCATCCTCACCCACATCCAATGCGATGCGTGCCTCTTTATTTTCGATGCTCCAGCCAATCATTCCCTCGCCAATTTTTATCTTATGTTCGTGCTTCAACATTTTTTGTCCGGCTTCGCCCGTGCCTGCTTTTAGAACTGCCCATTCATTTGATTTGTCTACAAGGAAAAGCCCGACATAATAGATGTCGAAACGCTCTTTAATTAGCTCTACGATTTGGTTGATGAGTGTGTTGGGGTCTAGCATAGAGGCAACGGCGCGGTTAACTTCTGCCGCACCTTCAAGGTAACTTGTGCGTACTTCAAGGTCGTGTGTGCGTTTTTCAACGCGATGCTCTAATAATTCAATTGTATCGCCAAGTTGTGACGAAAGGTTATTAAATGTGGTCGCTAAGGAACCAATTTCATCGTCTGTACTAATAGACGCTTTGGCTTTCAGGTTCCCTTTTAAAAATTCTTGAGCCGTATTTTCTAGGTGAATAATGGGTTTTATGATGACATTTGTTAATCCAATGCCGGAAAATATAGCTAAAAGAACAATGGCTATAGCCGCTAGTGAGATATTGCGAATTTGTTTTTTTAAAGGAGCTAGGAAAATATCGCTCGGTTGTGCGGAAATAACAAGCCAGGGAACAGTTTTGAGTTGTGTCACCGCACCGGAGTAAGATTTACCTCGTTCGGTTGTGACACTTGAAAAGTAGGGCGTAGTGACAAAATTTGTCAACCCTTCTTCGATTTCTTTGAAGTCGTGATATGACTCAGCATCTGTAAAATGGGCGGGAAGAAGAGCGTTTTCTCTAAGGTGTTTGATTTCTTCAGGGGATGGAGGGTATGTGATTTTGCCTATCAAGCTTTGATCTAAGCCATGCGCTAGAATGATATGATTGCTGTCGAATAAAACGGAGAAGGAGCTTTCTCCAGCGATGTTTTTTTTATTACTGATTATTTCTTGTAATACAGAAGCGCGATATTTTGCACGCAAAATGCCTACAACAACGTTTGGGTCGTTATAGATAACGGGAACACTGAAAAACAAAACGCCTTCTTGTCCATCTGCAAGATATAAGACAGGTGAAATATATTTATCGTTTGCGTTAAGGGGGCGTTGAAAATAATCATATTGGGCTTCGCTTTTTCCTACATTTCTAGCGTCTGTATCTAGGATATTTATGCCGTCAAGGTCTAAAATCCCATAAGAAAGAATATCGGAATTACTAGTAGCTATGGTGAAAAGAAGATTTTGAACTTGTTGTTCTGTTAGCGAATGTATCCTTGTTTCTGGGGAAAGCAAGAGATAAGAACGTAAATTAAGAGAAGCCGAAGTTGTACTGACAGAATCTAAACTGTATTTTAAGAAATTCTCAACATTTTCAGCCGAAACATAGGCGTTAATCAATAATTTTTCTTGAGCTTGGTTGGTTAATACTTTGCGCATATTTGTTGTAGCCAAAGCAAAGGAAATAGCAATAATTAAAACACCTAAAAACACAAAGCCTAATACTAATTTTGTGCGTAGAGCATATTTGGGAAATTGGCGTAGGATTAATATCGCAAAAATGAATATAAGAATCCCGGAGATAATCCACAAAGCACCCGTGTTGCTGGGCGCGCGCGATATGTCAAATGGATTAAAAGCATCTTGTAATATGCCTAATACGGCAATAATGCTGATCCATTTAAGTGAGAAATTTACTTTTGCAGGTGGCATTGTTGCGTTGGTAATTGCAAAAGTAA
>CAZERH010000027.1:0-13027 GCA_964515535.1 uncultured Anaerolineaceae bacterium | reverse complement strand
GCCACCGCCATTGTTCTCACTCTATTTACATTGTGGTTTATTCGTTGGCAAAAAAATGAGAATAAAAAAACGTCATCCATGATTTTAATTGGAGGTGCGCTGGGTTTAGGCATTATGCTCCGCACAAATATCTTGTTTCTTCTTCTTTTTACCCCCCTCCTTATAAAATTAAAGCTCAATTGGGCAAAAACCTTGCGCACCTCCCTAATTTTTCTCATCGCCTTTTTTATCACCATTTCTCCGTGGATGTGGCGCAGTCAGAAAGTAGCCCATAAGCCCTTTTTTTTCTTGGACATAATCACAGAAGTCATTAGAACGCGATATTCTTTGGATGTGGACGAAATGCCCGCGTCGCGCGCAAATTCGGACTTGCTTTTTCCAAGCA
This sequence comes from uncultured Anaerolineaceae bacterium, assembly GCA_964515535.1. Lineage (GTDB taxonomy): Bacteria > Chloroflexota > Anaerolineae > Anaerolineales > Villigracilaceae > Desulfolinea. The sequence goes on along the minus strand of CAZERH010000027.1, from coordinate 12,642 downwards.
AGCAAATTGTGTGGCGAAAAGCAAATTCCCGTTTCCCCTCAGTCAATTCTACTTCCCTGCCTCCTAGCGAGACTCCTCCCTTTATCCCAAATCATTTTTTTCATAATATCATCACTAGCATCTTCATATTGCCGACATCGTTAATTTTTCATGATTTGAAACACACCATAAATGATATTTTCCCGTATTGGCATAAAATAGATATACCGATAAGCCTCAGTTCAAAGGTGATTTTAATGTGGAATTTGTTCCTCCTTGCATTAGGATTATCTACCGCATGGAAAAAATGGCGCGTGGCTGGGGTTCTCCCTCTATTTGTCTTTCTTATCTACCACCTCTCTAATGCTTTTGCGCGCACCTCCGGTGGGCGTTACCTCGTACCGGTAGATTGGGTCGTTTTGCTCTACTACGCCTTAGGTATAGTAGAAATCGTGTTTTTTATTGCAACCTTTATGGGTATTGAAAGAAAAAATACACAGAACCAATTACCCACACAAAAGGAACCTGTTTCTTCTAAAAAAGGATTTTTTTTCATTCTTCCCTTCTTCCTCTTCGTAAGTAGCATTACAAGTCTGGACCAGATGCCTCCACCGCACTACCTGAAAGGTGCCTCCGTTCAAATTCAAGAAGAAATTTTGCAAGGTAAATACTTTAGCGAAACGGGCATTTCAACGGAAGAGTTCGAGATGTTTTTAAAAAATCCCAACTCACGCGTACTTACCGGACGTAGCCTCTATCCGCGTTTTTATCTTATCGGCGCGGGCGAACACTCAAAGGGAAAAGATGCCTTTGAAGATAAAGACTTTCCTCGCCTAGCATTCACGATGATAGGGCAATTCGGGCAAACGGGTGTTATCTTTCCTTTAGATGATTCTCCCGCATATTTCCCGAATATCTCGGATGTGATTTTAATCGGGTGTCAGCATCCTATTGAAGGCTATCTCTCTCCCTATATTGACGCGTATATGGTTATTCTTCTCAACGGAGATCAGAGAATAGTTTATACGCGTAAGCCGAGTACCCAATTTCAATGTCCGCTCCCTGAGCCGATTTGCGATGGCAACCGTAACTGTAAATAAATAGCGGATAAAACGGAAATTTTCCATGCTCGTTTTTCACTTTTGAAGGAGAAAAAATGATTGATTTATTTGGCGGCATCAACATCATCTTAGCATTTCAGAGTCTCGGTGAATGGTTGGTTCCAATAATGGCATTTTTTAGCTTTCTTGGCACAGAAGATTTTTATGTTCTTACGTTCCCCGTTATATATTGGTCTTTAGATTCTGCGCTGGGTTTGCGAATTGGTATAGCAACGCTACTTTCCAATGGCGTAAATACCATTTTTAAATTTTCTTTTCATTCGCCTCGCCCCTATTGGGTGAATACCGAAGTACAAGCCTACGCCGCCGAAACATCTTTCGGCATTCCCTCCGGTCATGCACAAAACGCGATAGTGTTTTGGGGCATGGTTGGTACATATTTTCAAAAAAAATGGGTTTGGCTACTAATGACTATTATTATTCTCGGCATTAGCCTTTCTCGCATTTATTTGGCAGTGCATTACCCCGTTGATACGGTCTTTGGCTTAATCATCGGATTTCTAGTACTGGTCTCTGTTAATCGTGCTTGGGAGCCGGTTTCTGCATGGGCAAAGAAACAAACGCTTGCCAAGCAGATTTCTGTCGCACTTTTGGGGTCGCTGACGATTCTTTTCGTTGGCGTTTTCGTAACGTGGATGTTTAGGGACTGGACTCTGCCTGTAGCGTGGGAGCAAGCCGCAAAACGCGTCGGTGACGAGGTTCTTCATCCCTATGATATTGCCGGTTTAGTCACCTCCACAGCAACACTTTTCGGGCTTCTGGCTGGGTCTGCATTTATAGAGCAAAAAGGCGGTTTTTCAACGGCAGGCACACCCTTAAAACGATTTTTACGCTATTTACTTGGCTTAGTTGGGTTACTGGTATTTTACATCGGCTTGAAATTTGTTTTTCCCTCAGGCGAAAATTTAGTAGCTTATTTTTTTCGTTACCTGCGTTATAGTCTAGTCGGATTTTGGGTTTTTGGAGGCGCGCCTTTCATATTCCTTAAGGCAAAATTGGCAAATTCGCCCAATAAATAAAGCCGCTTCTGTTATAATCGCAGGATATTAATCTTGATGGAGTTTTTTGCCAATGACGCTTGAACGTGGAGCACTTCTTCGTAATCGCTATCGAATTGTTGAAATTTTAGGGCAGGGGGGGATGGGATCGGTTTACCGCTCTGTAGATGAAAATCTTGGCGTGGATGTTGCCGTTAAGGAAAATCTTTTCACCACAGACGAATACGCGCGCCAATTTAGGCTTGAAGCCGTTATATTAGCCAATTTACGTCAAGCGAATTTGCCGCGTGTGACCGACCATTTCGTGATTGGCGATCAGGGGCAATATCTTGTAATGGACTATATCGAAGGAGAAGACCTTCGTCAGCGCATGGAGCGCACCGGTAGCATCTCGGTTGAAGAGGTGATTTTGATTGGTGCGGCAATGTGTAAAGCCTTGAGTTATCTTCATTCTCGTAATCCGGTTATTTTGCATCGGGATGTGAAGCCGGGCAATGTGAAAATTTCACCGGACGGAGAAGTTTTTCTCGTAGATTTTGGCTTGGCAAAAGTGGTTCAGGGGAGCGAAGTAACAACTACAGGCGCGCGAGCAATGACCCCCGGCTATTCTCCACCGGAACAGTATGGTACCGCGCGCACCGATCCGCGTACAGATATATATTCTTTGGGCGCAACTCTTTATGCCGCACTAACCGGCATAATTCCGGAAGATGGTTTAGCGCGCGCTATGGAAAATGCAGAGCTTACCCCTGTTCGTAAACGTGTATCAAAAACACCTCGCCGTTTAGCAAATGCGATTGAAAAAGCGATGGAAGTAGATGCAGATGATCGGTTTCAGACGGCTGAAGAATTTAGAAAAGCATTGCTTTCAGCAAGTACTAAAACGCAAAACTTAGTTGAAGATGATTTTACAGTTGCCCCTTCTCCTTCTGAGCCTGTAGATGTGCCTAAGGGTAATCGTAGCCAAGAGAGTAAAAATAATATAGAAAGCGAAGCACTTCCGGCGGAGCTTCCGCTTTCTTCTCAACCGGCATCCATCCCTACCACATCAGAAACGCCGCGTAAAAAACGGCGCAAAAAACGCTCAAAATTCATCCGTTTCTTGCTATGGATGATTTTTATTGCGGGTAGCCTTACCGCACTTATGGTTTATTTTCCGCGGATTTTAGATACGCTAACGGGCTTTGGAGTTGTCATAGCCCCTGCCTCTACCCCTACGCTTATCGTAACAGCCACAGAAGAAGCGGCACTCATTTTTACAGAAACAAAATCCGTCACAACGACTCCAACGCCGGAACCGACTGCCACCGAGACTTTTGAACCTATATCAACGCCAACCGACACCTCTACTCCCTCACCAACCCCCGTTGGTGGAGGGGCAGGGCAAATTGCATTTATTTCTGATCGTACCGGAGCACCCCAAATATATCTGATCAACAGTGATGGGAGTGGCGAGAGTCCAATTACCAATTTGCCAGTAGGTGCTTGTCATCCGGATTGGTCGCCTGATGGAAAGAGACTAGTTTTTGTTTCACCCTGTGATGTAGGGCAGGATGAGTTCAATGGTTCTAGCCTCTATATTATTAACGCGGATGGCACTAACTTAACCCAACTTCCAACCAGACCCGGTGGTGATTTTGAGCCGGCTTGGTCTCCGGACGGTAAGAAAATAGCTTTTACCTCCTTAAGAGACGGCTATATGCAAATTTATGTGATTACTTTGGACGATAACTCTGTCCAAAGATTAACCGAAACCAATAAAAGCAACACTGAGTATACACGCCAGCCGGCATGGTCTCCCTTTGGCAACCAAATTGTTTACGCTATCAGACGCTACGGTTCGTATCAAATTTGGACGATGACCGACAGAGGTGAATCGCAAGAGCAACTATCTCAAAGCGGTTATGATCTCTGGGATACAAGTCCGGTTTGGTCGCCTGACGGGACAATTATTCTCTTCAATCAACATGATCCGAATCATCCATTACGCGTTTGGTTGATGAGTATTTCTTACGAAAATCGTGGCGAAGCAGGCGTATATGTAGAGGCAGAACCGCTCCCTGTGCAAAATGCAGACTATTCAGAAGACGGATTTTGGTTAGCCTTTGAAGGGGAAATTGAAAGCAACCGAGATGTTTTTATAATGACCTCCGCCGGGGTATCTCGCACACGATTGACATTTGACCCTACTAATGATTATGATCCGGTTTGGAGACCGCTTCCCTAAAAAATACTCAACGAAAAAAAGAAAAGCCGCCCATCTTGAGGTGGCTTTTTTCGTTAACGAACTTCTTATTTGACCCTTATTTTTGCACATGGTATCATCGCTTCTTAGTGCCTTAGTAATTGTCCAGAAATTATTTCCTGAAAAACATACACCATATATGCCCAATCTTTTGGGGTGCTAAAAACACCTACGCAATTGCAGTACTTTTTGAGTTCAGATTGTTTGGCAAAAAACGCCTATCTTTATTTTGAGCAATTAGATGAAAAACCTAAGCGAACGTCAAGAAACAATCCTAATGCTGGTTGTCCGAGAATATATAGATAAGGGGCAAGCAGTTGGCTCAAAATCGCTCGTTAAAAACTACAAATTGGACGTTAGTTCTGCCACCGTTCGCAACGAAATGCGCGCCCTTACGGAAATGGGATATTTACGCACGCGAACGGGACGAATCCCGACCGAATCCGGATACCGCTATTTCATCCGCCAAGTGATGAAAAACGCAGACCTGCCAAACGCGGTGCAACGCACAATCTCACACCAATTTGCGCAAACACGCGTGAATACAGATGAGTGGATGACCCTTGCCGCATCCGTTTTGGCGCATCAAACGCAGGCAGTTTCGCTGGTAACTGCACCACGAAACGAGCAGGTGTTTTTCAAGCATGTAGAACTCATCTCCACACAAGGACGGCAAATCTTAATGGTGCTGGTTTTTGATGGAGGCGATGTTTCCCAGCAAATTCTCACCTTAGCAGACTCTGTCTCACAAAAAAGACTCAGTCATGTTGCCGAGCGTCTCAACAAAAAATTGCGTTTCTTGTCAGCCGAGAGTCTCTTTTCTCTTCCCAATCCTATCGATTTGCTAGAAAAAGATATGTTCCTGCTCATTCAGGATGAAATGAAAAAAAGAAAAACAGGCGCAGGCGGAGAAATTTATATGGACGGTATGGAAAATATCCTTGCCGAACCCTCATTTGCTGAATCTAACGAAGGCAAACGCACCCTCCGTTTTTTTGACGAACGCTCCTTACTCGAAGATATGCTCTCTAGCACCGCGATTGACCCCAAAATTGGTGGGGTGCAGGTTTTATTGGGTAATGACGAAGGCTTGAAAGAATGTTCGCTAGTCTTATCGAGATATGGAATTCCGGGGCAGATAGCAGGCACACTCGGTGTGTTGGGTCCTATGCGAATGCCCTATGCGCGCACCGTCCCCACCGTGAAATATATGGCGAATCTGTTGAGCCGATTGATGTTGAGCGAATCGTAAGAGCAGTTTACTGATTTCGGATATGAAAGACGGGGCGCGTGTTTTTGGCTTGTGTGCCTTCGGCTTGCATTGGACGGTAGAACAGCAACGCATCTTTCAGGAAAAGAGAGTGCGCCGCACGCCATCTGAACGAAAGTCTTATTAATAAAAAGAGCCCACGCCACACAAAGGTTTATCGAGGGCAAGCAAGCTCAAAATAGGTGCGTTGTGGTGCATCTATTCAAAAAACAGAATCTAATCTTTGAGGTCTAAAAAATGGCGAAGAAGAAAAAATCTAAAGAAAAAGTTGAAGAAGTCCAAGAGACCGTTGCTGAAGAGGGAGAAGTTGTAGAGGCAGAAATGGTTTCGGCTGAAGAGTTTGAAAGTGTGCAAGTTGCGCTCGCTGAAAAGGAGAACAATTTATTACGCTCGATGGCAGATTTTGCCAACTACAAAAAACGCGTGGAGCGAGACAGAACGTTAAATTATCAGACCATGAAAGGCGATATTATTAAACGCTTTTTGCCTATAATGGATGATATGTTACGGGCGTTGCAAAATGCGCCTGATGATCCTTGGGTGGAGGGAATTCAGTTGATTTACCGAAAATTGGAAGGCATTTTAGATGCTGAAAATATCTCGCGGATTGAAGCCGAAGGGGTAGAATTTAACCCTAATTTTCATGAGGCGATTGGGCAAGTTGAGAGCGATGAATATGAAAGCGGGCAAGTTGCCGAAATTTTGCAAGAGGGCTATATGCTCGGAGAACGCGTTATTCGCCCTGCAATGGTGCGGGTTGCGGAGTAAAAGAACTGCCTTAAAGGGATTAGTTCTTATTTTTTATAGGAGATGATATTATGAGCAAAATTATTGGTATTGATCTTGGGACAACAAATTCAGCCGTAGCGGTGATGGATGGTGGAGAGCCGACTATTATCCCCTCAGCTGAGGGAGAGCGACTTGTACCTTCGGTTGTGGCTGTGAACAAAAACGGAGAGCGTTTGGTAGGGCGTGTAGCGCGCAACCAAGCGGTGATTAATCCGGACAACACAATTTATTCGATTAAGCGTTTTATGGGCAATAAATTTGATGATGCTGAAGTGCAGGGAATTATCAGCCGAGTTCCTTATGCCGTGTCTGGCGCATCCAATGGTGATGTACGTGTCAAATTGGATGGGAAAGATTATTCTGCACCTGAAATTTCAGCCATGATTCTTTCAAAAATCAAAGCTGATGCAGAGGCATATCTTGGCGAGTCGGTGACGCAAGCGGTAATTACCGTGCCGGCTTATTTCAACGATGCACAACGCAACGCCACCAAAGATGCCGGTAAAATTGCGGGTCTTGAAGTTTTGCGTATTATCAATGAGCCGACTGCTTCTTCTTTAGCCTATGGCTTAGATAAAAAAGACAATGAAATAATAGTTGTTTACGATTTGGGCGGCGGAACTTTTGATGTTTCTGTTCTTGAAGTTGGCGATGGTGTTTTTCAGGTTCGTTCTACCAGCGGGGATACCTTTTTGGGCGGTGATGATTTTGACCAACGGATTATGGACTATTTTGCTATAGAATTTAAGAAAGAAAATGGCATTGATTTGAGAAAAGACCGTCAGGCTTTGCAACGCCTGAAAGAAGCCGCAGAAAAAACAAAAATCGAACTCTCTACGATGATGCAGACTGAAATCAACCTGCCTTATATCACAGCAAATGCTACAGGTCCTAAGCATTTGGTGTTAACGATGACGCGCGCCAAACTGGAGCAACTCACCGCTGATTTGGTAGACCGCACCATGGCTCCCGTTCGCCAAGCGTTATCCGATGCGGATTTGAAAGCCAGCGAAATCAACGAGATTGTGATGGTTGGCGGGATGACGCGTATGCCCGCGGTACAAGAGCGCGTGAAGGCATTTTTTGGCAAAGAACCGCATAAGGGCGTTAATCCCGATGAAGTTGTGGCGATTGGTGCCGCAATTCAAGGAGGCGTTTTAGGCGGTGATGTGAAAGATGTTTTATTGCTTGATGTTACTCCGCTTTCGCTTTCCATCGAAACTTTGGGGGGCGTGGCGACAAAACTAATTGAACGCAACACCACTATTCCCACTCGTAAAAGCCAAATTTTCTCCACTGCCAGCGATAACCAACCCCAAGTTGAGATTCATGTTTTGCAAGGCGAACGCCCAATGGCAGTAGATAATAAGACGCTAGGCAACTTTACTTTAGACGGTATCCCGCCTGCCGCACGCGGCGTTCCGCAGATCGAAGTCACATTTGACATCAACGCGAATGGCATTATCAAAGTATCTGCTCAAGATAAAGCTACCGGTCGCAGTCAAGATATTACAATCACCGCTTCATCCGGTTTGTCTGATGAAGAAGTTGAAAAAATGCGAAAAGATGCCGAAGAACACGCCGAAGAAGATTCCAAACGCAAAGAGTTAATCGAAGTGAAAAATCTGGCGGATAATACTGCCTACGGCGCAGAAAAAGCCATCAAAGATTTGGGTGATAAACTCCCCGAAGAAATCAAAACAGAAGTTGCCGATGCAGTTGCCGAAGTCCGCAAAGTGCAAGATGGGGATGATTTAGAAGAAATCAAAAAAGCCACAGATGCGCTCACTGAAATTGTGCAGAAAATTGGTGCAAGTGTCTACGAAGAACCCTCAGCAACCCCGGAAGCCCCGAAAGGGGAAGAAGAGACTGCACCTGATGAGCCTGATGAAAATGTTGTTGAAGGTGAAGTAGAGGATGTCTAATTAGTCCGATGGTTTCAGTGCTCAAATAGTCTGATCGCTCGGCTACAAGACCACTTGACCACGAGACCATTCGATCACAAGACCAAACTATGAGCAAAAGAGATTATTACGAAGTTCTAGGCGTTCAAAAAAACGCGTCCGAAGGCGAAATAAAATCCGCTTTTCGGCGTTTGGCGCGCCAATATCACCCGGATGTGAGCCAAGAAGACAACGCCGAAAACAAATTCAAAGAAATCAATGAAGCCTACGGCATCCTTTCAGACCAACAAAAGCGCGCCAAATACGATCGCTTCGGTCACGCTGGCGTGGGCAATATGGGCGGAATGGATTACGATTTCACCAGCGATTTTGGCGACCTTTTTGAGGGATTATTTAACAGCTTTGGATTTGGCGGGATGGGCGGACGCTCTCGCAATGCCCCTCGTCGTGGACGTGATTTACAAAAAGAAATCAAACTGGAATTTGAAGAAGCCATTTTTGGCGTGGAAAAAGAAATCGAATTCGCGCGTGATGAAGTTTGCTCCCGTTGTGGAGGCGGTGGTGCGGAACCAGGCACCACCGTCAATACTTGTAGCACTTGTAATGGACAAGGTGAGGTGCGTCAGGTTCGTCAAACGATTTTAGGGCAAGTCGTTCAAACCACCACCTGCCCGCATTGTAATGGGCGTGGTAAAAGTATAGAAGAACATTGCCATACTTGTAGAGGCAATGGCTTAGAACGAAAAACGATTAAAAAGAAAGTTAAAATCCCCGCCGGTGTTGAAAAAGGCACACAAATTCGTTTGGGGGGCGAGGGGCAACCCGGCGCGAACGGTGGACCACGCGGAAACCTTTATCTTGTTTTAAATGTCAAATCGCATAAATTCTTCCAGCGGATTGATGATGATATTATTCTCAATCTCGATATCAATGTTGCCCAAGCTGTTTTGGGCGCGGATATTGAAGTCCCGACTGTAAACGGGAACGAGAAACTGAGCATCCCTGTCGGCACGCAACCGGGTAAAACATTTAAATTGCGCGCTCGCGGCGTTCCCCATCTACGCCGTGGTGGACGGGGTGACCAGAAGGTCATCATTAACGTCAATATCCCCAAACGTCTCTCCGATGAGCAACGTGAGATATTCGAGACCCTAGCTAAAACGCTTAATACCGAAGTCAAACCGCAAGAGCGCGGTTTTATGGATAAAATCAACGAGTGGTTTGGCGGATGATGCCGGACGCATTTTAGGTTTTTTGGAGAAATAGATTATGGATTTGAATAATCCTGCCCCCTTATCTGTTGCAACAATGACATTCAATCTTTTGTTCGGATTGTTCTTGTCGGTATTGCTTGCCATTTATTATGCAAAACTAGGTGACTCTCTGTCTAACCGCGCTAAGTTTGCGCCCATCTTACCCCTGTTGTCATTAATAACTTTGCTCGTCATCTCCATTGTCAAATCTTCTCTTGCTCTATCTCTAGGTCTTGTCGGAGCTTTATCCATCGTGCGTTTTAGAACGGCGATTAAAGACCCCGAAGAGTTGGTTTTTCTCTTTTTCGCGATAGCCATAGGGCTTGGCTTGGGAGCAGATCAACGCATCCCGACTTTGGTCGCTTTTATTGTCATCATGGGCTATCTGATTGCGCGCAAGATTATTAATAAATCATTCAACCTGTCTTCTAGCAACAATGTCTATATGAATATTGTTCTGCCCTTGGATGAGACAAAAGATGAAGCCTTTGATTTTGTCAATACGGTTTTGGGTGAAGAATTGCGCGCTGTCGATTTAAGACGATTTGATACCAACGGGCAGGAAATGCGCTTGGTCTTTTATTTTAAAGCTAGAACAACAGAAGTATTATCCCGCCTTACAAAGCGGATTCAAGAAAAATACGCAAATGCAACGATTAGCATTGTAGAACAGAATAACCTTTTAGGAGGATAGCTGATGAAGGTTATTTATCCGAAGAAGAAGAAAAAGCGGAGGGTGGAGATTGACAGAAAACGGGTATATATCGCGATGCCGCTCTTGGCGGTAATTATTTTTCTTGGGGGAATGTTTTTTTACCGAAGTGGATACCCATCCACCCTTTTGCTAAAAATACGTAACCTGCCTACGGAAGATTCTGAGGTTCCCGTTTCTGATATCGTATCCGAAGTGAGGAATGAACTCAGAACGGAGCTTACTCTTTATCAATCCAATGGCTTGCCAACCGTATTTTTGGATATCCCTTTTGATTCAATGATGCAAATCGAAGAAAAACGGGATGAGGCTTTTTCTATTGGCATTTTGCTTTCTTCGGATGATGATTATGTCCCCGCAACGATGCGCTATAACGATGAGCAAACGCTGGATATAAAATTGCGTCTGAAAGGCGATTGGGTAGATCACCTTGAAGGCGAAAAATGGTCTTTTCGCATTCATGTCACAGAAGATGACGGTGCCGTTCTCGGGATGAGACGTTTTTCTCTGCAAGCACCGGAGACGAGAAATTTCGTCAGTGAATGGGCGTATCACCAAAACTTGTTTTTAGAAGATGTTTTGTCCACGCGCTACTTTTTCTTAAATGTTGTTGTGAATGGGGAGCATAAAGGCATTTATGCGCTGGAGGAGAGTTTTACCGAAGACCTTCTTGAATCACAGAATCGCCGTGAAGGCGTGATTATTCGGTTGGACGAAGATCTAATGTGGGTAAACCGAGCTTTTTTTGAGAAAGAAGATTTATTTGAAGCCACAGCCAGCTACACCGGCTTTTTCTGGCAAACGGAGGGGACGCAATACAGTGAAATTACCCCATTTAGGGGAAATCGGGTTAATAATAACGAAGTATTGTCCCAAGAATTAGAAACAGCGATGGAGTTGTTAGATTCGTTTAATCGCGGTGAGCTTTCTGCTGACCAAGTCCTTGACGAGGAATTATGGGGACGATATTATGCTATCTCCGAGCTATGGGCGGCGGGGCATGGTGCCATTTGGCATAATTTGCGATTTTATTACAACCCTGTTACGGGGCTTTTAGAGCCGGTGGCATTTGATGGTGTCGCTTTAACTTCAGCTTATGATAAACCCGAATTAGCTTTTCCTTTTTCAAAAGATGTTTTTTTTAATGCCCCGGGTGTACAAAAAGCATATACTGAAACTCTGGAGCGAATTACAACACCGGAATATATCAAGATGCTTCACGAAGAATTCGGGGATGAAGTAGACATCTATTATTCTGTGTTGGTTGATGAATATAATAGTAAAAATATTCCTGTCCCAGCAACACATAAATTACCCTGGGATAAATTAGCATTGCGAGCCGAGATCTTAGCTCTAAATTTGCAACCGGAACAACCGATACGCGGTAATTATCATCTGGTGGAAGAAGGTAATGAGACTTTCGTAGTCTTAGACTTGGTCAATACAATGGTGCTACCTGTGCGAATAAACGAAATCACAGTTGGGAACGACCAGATTGATTTTCAGCAAGAATGGTGCGTTAGCGCGGATTGTCTTTCCAAAATCGCCGCAAACACGGACGAAACGGTTTTGCTTTCAGGGAGAGAGAGTAATTTTTCAGCGGTGTCTTTCCTCATCCCCGCAGAAAACTTTGAAGAAAAAGATATTGAGACGGAAATCCTTTCTCTGCATGTGAACCTCTATGGAGGCTCGGAAGAATTTGATATTCCCCTCTATTCAAATTACACCCCGCAGGGGATAGAAGAAGGTGCCCAACCATCCGCCACGTTAGATGAAGCTTTAGATGCACATCCATTTCTAGCGCGCATGGGAGATGGACAACTGGCAGTCCGCCCCGGCGACTGGTCTGTCGTTGGCGACTTGGTGCTACCCGTTGGATACAACCTTCTTATTCCCAAAGGCACGACGTTACGTTTTGGAGAAGATAGTATCTTTTTGGTACATGGAAGCGTAGATATAATGGGGATAGAAGAAGCTCCTGTCTTATTAACAGCACAGGATGAAAGCTGGGGCGGGATGGTGATTTTGGACGCGTCCCGGGTTTCTACTTGGCGGTATGCTAAGGTGGAGAAAATGGCTGGAATCTCCCGTTCCGGCTGGATTCTGACCGGCGGGATCACCTTCTACGAAAGCGACATTGATATTTCACATGCTCAAATTGGTAACAGCACAACCGAAGACGCGTTGAATATCATTCGCTCGGATTTTGCTTTCGAGTATGTTGATTTTTTGAACGTCCCCTCAGATGCCTTTGACGGCGATTTTACAGCGGGAACCGCATCCTATTGTAGTTTTCACGATATAGAAGGCGACGCGTTTGATATTAGCGGTACGGAAGCGACAATTACCAATTCCTATTTTGTCAATATCG
>CAZERH010000026.1:0-13132 GCA_964515535.1 uncultured Anaerolineaceae bacterium | reverse complement strand
AAATTCCTGATGACCAACAGCGAACTCTACCCCAAAGGAATCAAACGCTGGGTACATCGTCAAGAAAAATACGGGCGCAGTCTTTTCGCGGGTGCGGCGGGATTTATCTTCGTCAACCACTACCCGGGCTACGGACCCGCCACGGGCGGCATCGGCAGTCACGGCAAAGCCGGTCCCATCCCCGGCATTTCAATTTCGCATGAAGACGGGGCGTTCATTCAGCGTCTCGCCAAAAAGCATGGCTCGGTCACGATTCGGCTGAAGAGCAATGACCAACTCCGCCCGATGACCTCGTGGAACGTGGTCGGCGACCTCATTGGGACGGAAAAGCCCGAAGAGATCATTATGATCGGCAGTCATTACGATGGTCACGACATCGCGCAGGGAGCCAGCGACCCCGCGTCCGGCGTGGTTTCGGTGCTAGAAACTGCTCGGGTTCTCGGCAAGCACGCCCAACTTCCACGCACGATCCGCTTTGCGTTTTGGGGAGTCGAAGAAATCGGTTTGCTCGGCTCAAAGGCTTACGTCCGCTACCACGCGGCGGAGCTTTCCCAAATCCGCTTTTATCTGAATATGGATGCGGCGGGCGGGATGCCATCCAAAGATATCAACCTGCACGCGTGGGAGAGTTTGCAATCCACCTTTGAGACTTTCCGCGAAGAAATGGCGCAAGATTTCGCCATCGGGCAAAATTTCCACTCCGCTTCCGACCATTATTCTTTCCTGCTGGAGGGTGTGATCACCGGCGGCGTTGAGCCGGTGCGGGAGACGCGCAGCGGGCGCGGCTACGGGCATACCAAATTTGACACGGTGGATAAAGTGACGATTCTGGGATTGCGGGATGCCGCATCTCTCGCGGCGCGGATTCTCCTGCGTGTGGCGCGCGTGGATAACTGGCTTGCCACCCCGCGGGATGCAGAATCTGTACATGCGCTTTTGAATCAGCCGCAATTCGCCGAGATACAGGCGTTCCGCAAGAAGATGGATGCATATTTCGAAGAGTAGCCACCAAACAGATTTCAAAAGTCTTAAGCAATGGTTTTTAAACGATATAGCGTTTAGCCCCACGCGTTTTCGTGAAGCAAGGTTTTTACGGAGACTTTTGAAATCTCGCCCCTAAAAATAAAAAGCCGTGTCCATTTTCAGAACACGGCTTTTTGATTCACCAGAAGTAACGGCTAAAGCCGTCACAACGATGCGTTTTTTCTATTCTTCAACTTCCGGAAGCGGGACAAACCCCAAAATGGTATAAGGATATTTGTCGGTTGCCAACAAAAAGCCGTTTTCATAGCGGACTAAACCTTCAAAATTGCGCAGGTTGCCATCTGCCATCAACTGCAACATAATCGGGGGCGTTTCGGTCAATACAACACCATCTTTGCTGTAAGAAAATTCAAGCAGGCGTTCCACGCCCGCACCGGCAGTATGGGTCGGACCATTGCCATAAGTCTCTACAATCGGGTCAACTTCGGGAAGCAAAACCTCTTCACCCGGATAGAAATAGTTAATCGCCCAGAACGAGCCCATTTTATCTAATACGGTCGCATCGGTAATTCGGTATTCTACACAAACCATCGGAATCGTACCGGATTCGCTTAAATCTTTGCCAAAAAGATGCGCAACAGGCTCAGGATTAACAGCGACACCGTTTGCCTCGTGAATGGTTACAATGTGATCTCCGGCTAAGAAAATTGTCTCGTCCGACATATTATCCACGCCCGATTGAGTCTCAATTTTAGTCAGCGTGGTGGCATCCATTGTTACTGCGCTTAAATCCGATGCGATGGTTCCCGCAATCAAATTTGCGTACATACCATCTGCGCCGGAAATTTCGACTGTCATATACACATTATCGCCGTCAAAAGTAATTGCTTCAAAACCCTCAAATCCTTCAATTGCATAGGCTTCGGGAGCGGAGAAGGGAATTTTAATGGATTCAAGCGGCGTATAGCTTTCTTTGTTGAGATAAGCATCCAAATCGGCTTTGGCAATCGCAAAGAGAGAACCGTTATCTTCCGTACCTTCTTCCAAATAAAAATTAGGATATTGGGGCAGAAGAATTAGATAATCACCATACCATGCCATCCCCGAAATTTCCGCGTGGCGATCTGCCAATTCGCCCGCCAAGGGGATATTTTGGACAGCCGTCTCTTGGAAATACTCCGGTGCTTCGGTCGGAGGCGGAGTCACTTCGACTTCAACTACGACTTCGACAACGCGCGTGACTTCCACCTCAACGGGGACCTCACGCGTCACCTCCACGTTCACAATCTCCGGTTCAGGCGGCGTACACGCCACAGCGAGTGCCGCAATCACCAACAAAACAACAAAAACACGAACGGTTAATTTGGACATTATTTTCTCCTTAGTTAATGTGAATAGAGTTACAGATATATTGATTATAGAAGATTATAAATAGCGGTGGGCTTTTTTTAAGGTTAGGTTTGGGTTAAAAAAACAAAGTCCCCCGCTCCCTTGAAGGAAACGGGGGACTCTCTAACCAACAGAGTTTGTTTTAAACGATAGGTGGCGCAAATTCCACTTCGGCATCTCGCATGGTATTAAATGCGGTGATAGAGACCTCGAGCATATCCAAATCGGGTTCGTGAGTAGTAAGAAGCTGGAGCGCAAGATTGGGACGAATCATCGCCTGAACAATTTTAGAATCAAGATGTTCAGCCGTCCATTTGATATATTCATAGGCAATGCCTGCAAGAACAGGTAAAAAGATGACGCGGCTGAGCAAGCGCACGCCAAGCGTCATGGGCGGGAAAAGTGAAAAGATGAGGATAGAAAACACAACCAGCGTAAGCAAAAAAGCGGTTCCGCAACGCGCATGTTCGCGGGAATAGCCAGCCACTATTTCGGGCGTTAATTCCGCACCGGCTTCAAAAGCGTTAATCACTTTGTGTTCTGCACCATGATACCCATAGACGCGTTTTATATCATCCATAAAGCCAATCCCCCAAACATAGAGGATGAGGAGTGCCAACCGCACAAGTCCCTCGAGGAGATTCCCTAAAAATGAGCTCCAGTCGAGATATTTTTCAACCAATCCGCCTGCGGTAGCTGGGAGCAAGAAAAATAGTCCCACGCTAAAAAGCAGAGAGAGCGCAAGCGAAAAATAGAGCGCAGGTCCTTCAAGTTTTTCGTCTTCACCGCTTTGCGTATTCGCAGAGATGGTGAGGGCACGCATCCCAAGTCCAAGTGCGTCCCAAAGAAGCACCAGTCCACGCAAAAAGGGGAGCTTGGCAAGTTTAGTTTTGTAGATACCACTCAGTTTTTCAACGTGAGTAACAATTTCGCCATCCGGGTTTCGCATGGCAATGGCTACAGCATTTCTGCCACGCATCATCACCCCTTCGATTACAGCTTGTCCGCCGTAGGAGATTAATTTGTCTTCCATTATTTACCTTTAAAAATATCTCACGCAAGGACGCTAAAACGCAAAGAAAAAACCTTTGCGACTCTGCAACCTTGCGTGAGGTGAAATTACACTAAATTATAAAAAAAGTGAATTAACGCATCAATGCCACGATACCAAGTTGGCAAATCCAATTTTTCGTTGGGAGAGTGGATTCGATCATCGGGGAGACCAAACCCGGTTAGCACCGATTCGATGCCAAGGATTTTTTGCATATCCCCAACAACAGGAATAGAGCCACCTTCGCGTTTGAAGAGGGGTGCTTTTCCCCAAACTTTTTTCATCGCATCAGACATTGCTTTTACACCAACGCCATTCCGCTCCGATATGGACGGGTTGCCCCCATGCTCAACCTTGACTTCCCAATTTATGCCTTTCGGAGCATTCTCTTCCATATATTGCACCAATTGCCCATGAACTTCTTCCGGCGTTTGGTCCGGCACAAGACGCATGGAGATTTTCGCCATCGCTTTTGCGGGCAAAACGGTTTTTGCCCCCTCTCCTGTAAATCCGGCGAGCATCCCGTTCACGTCGAGAGTGGGACGTGCACCAACTTGCTCAACAGGCGAATAACCTTTTTCTCCCCACAATGCGGGCGAGCCGGTTTGCGCCATCAAAAATGCCTCGTCTACCGGCAATTTTGCTAATTCAGCACGCTCTTCTGCGCCCACTTCTCGCACTTTATCGTAAAATCCCGGCAAGGCGATTTTGCCCTCATCATTCTTCATCCCCGCCACCAATTTCATCAAAGTATTGGCGGGATTTCTCACCACGCCACCAAAAAGCCCTGAGTGCAAATCGTGGCTAGGACCCGTAACGCGAATTTCAAAATAAGCCAATCCGCGCAATGCGTAGGTGATGCTGGGGAGGTCTGCACCGAGCATCCCCGCATCCGGATTCAGGCAGAAATCGGCAGAAAGCAAATCTTTGTGGGACTCCATAAAATCTACGAGGCTGGGCGAGCCGATTTCTTCTTCACCCTCAATCATAAATTTGATGTTGGCGGGGAAAGCACCATTTTTGACAATGGATTCAACCGCACACAAAGTTGCCACGACCTGCCCCTTCATATCGGACGCGCCGCGCGCGTGTAAACTTGCTTCGCGTTGAGTAGGCGTGAACGGGGGCGTAAGCCATTCCTCTAGCGGGTCTTCGGGTTGCACATCGTAATGCCCATAAACCAGCACAGTCGGCGCATTTTCAGCGTGGAGCCAATCTGCGTAAACTACAGGATGTTTTGGCGTGGGATAAATCGTGACATTTTCCATCCCCAAATTTTCCAGTTTTCCAACCAGCCACTCAGCGGTGCGACGCATATCTTCTGCACGCACCGGGTCTGTGGAAACAGAGGGGATTTCTAATACCTCTTTAAGATCATCTAAGAATTTATTTTTGTTTTCATGAGCATAGCTCAATGCTTTTTCTCGATTAGACATTTTTTACTCCTTGTGTAAAAAATGCGACATACATGTCGCGTACGCTTTGTATTTTGTATATAAAGAGCAAAGGTCACGCTAAAAGCGTGACCCACGCATCACTTGCGCTCTCCACCGTTTTCAACAAAAGAATTCCACACATTTATTTTTTGGGCAGAACACTCATCGCCTTTCACTTCATTTTTCCATACAGAAACCAAAACTTATCTTCGGGGAATTGTTTTTTTAGGCTTTTACCCCAAGTGAATTCACCAGAAATAAATTTTGTTCGTAAAAGTTGATCTAAAGCCGCGATTTCGGCGGGAATTTTATCTACTTCGCTTGAAAGTAGCTCTATCATTACGCGCCAGCGGATTTCACGAGGGTAGTCGGCGGCATATTCTTCGGGATTGTTGCGATAGTCATTGAGATAATTACGCCACAAGCGTAAACGTGCATCCAGTTCACGGGTGGCTTTTTTAGTCCACGCCGCGCGCCACGCTGATTTAACGGTAGCCAGTTTTTGGGTCAGGTTCGTCGCGGTTTTCGCATCCCCCAAACGGCGTTGCGAGAGGAGAATCCCACCAATGGTGAGGCGCGGCAATTTTTTATCCAACGGGTAATAAAGAATATCCGAAAAAAGGTAGTTCTTGAGTTCGGGAAGGCTGGTTTGGAGGTAGAGGAGGTCTTTTTGAGGCGTGGTCATCTTTTTTTTTGCGTGCTTCGTGTTGTGCTAATCTTTTTTACTCCACACGGAACACATTTCCATTAAGGTGCTACAGCGGTGGGTGTTGGTTCGAGGGCGCGACGAGTGAGGAGATGCCAATCGGCGATATTGTTCAGGCGGTCACTGGTATCGTAAAGCGGGGATGCTTGCACGCCGTAAACTTGTGCGTCAACTGCAAAAGTATAGGTTGGGAAGTAGAGCGGGAGTGCGGGGAGTTCTTGCTCAAAAACGACTTGGAAATTACGATAAAGTCGCGCTCGCGCTTCCAAATCGGCGGTGACACGGGCGCGTTCGAGGTATTCGCTGGCAGGACGGCTATCCCATTGAGCGTAGTTTTGCCCGCCAATTGCTTCGGCTTGATGCCAAAATGGGTAGGGATCCGGGTCTGGGGTGTAGCTAAGGTTTATATCTACAAGAGCGGCTTCATATTGCCTGTTGGCAAGATTTTCATGAATCAACTTCTCATAGGGAAGTGCAACTAAACTGACTTGCACACCGATTTTTGCCCAATCTTGCTGAATATATTCCGCGAGAGCAGTGTGGAGAGCATCGTCCGGATGCAGGAGGGTGAAAGCAAGATGTTGCCCGTCTTTCGCAAGTGTTTCTCCCCCTTCAGGAGGGAGAACATAGCCCGCTTTTTTAAGAATGGTCTGCGCTGTCAATCTATCGTAGGCGATATGCTCGGTGCCTTCGTAATAAGCCCATGAACCGGGCAGGATGACGCCGTCTGCGGGAATGGCTTGCCCCTGTAGGAGTTGATTGATGATGCGCTGACGATTTAATCCCGTTAACAATGCTTCTCGCACAACTATATCCTGTAAAAAGGGGACTTCACCATTATTAAGATTAAAGAAAATTAGGCTTAATTCCGGACGTCTGCTTGTGTATAGTGAAAGGTCTTTTTCATTAAGGGCATCTTTGAGGATGTTGGGGGTAATTTGGCTAATGCCCATCACTTCTCCTTGCTGATACGCTTCCAGTGCGCTTGTAGCAGAAGGAAAATAACGAAAAACTATCTGCGGGATATAAGGTTTTTGCCCGTAATATGATTCAGATACGGTTAAGACCACGCCCGTGATGCGCCCATTATCCACAAGCAGGTGATCGAAGCGGTAGGGTCCGCTCCCGATGGGATTAAGATTGAAATCGGCGTTGAGGATTTGGTCTGCGGGGATGTTGCCCAACAGGTGCTTGGGGAGTACGCCAAAGGTTAAATAATCGAGAAAGGGAACAAATGGCTCAATGATGCGAAATTGCATGGTTTTCTCATCCATGCGTCTGATTTCAACTTCGTCCCAGAGAGCTTTAACATCTTGAGGATAAAACGAAATGTCACTTTTAATAAGGTCGATAGTGAAAATTACGTCATCGGTGGTGACCGGTACGCCATCGTGCCAAACCGCGTTGGGGCGGATGGAGAAATTATATATGGTCCCGTCTTGAGATGTTCCCCACGCCTCAGCCAAATCGGGGAGAGGCATCCCACGCGCATCGAAGCGAATCAAGCCGCTAAAGAGGAGCCTGTCTACGTCACGGTCGGCTACGTTGTTTCTATCCAACAAGGGATTAAAACGACTCATCGATCCGATTAAGGCTTCTGTGTAAACTCCTCCGCTAGTCGGTTGAGTAAGGATTGTCGTTATTTGACTAACAGGTTGCTGACTCAGCAACAAAACCCCGACCAAAATCAGGGTGATGACGACTACAAGAATTTGCCAACGAAGTTTTTTCATAGAGTTAAGTTTCAGACCTTGGTCTGACGGCTATAAAAAAGAAAAGCCTTTTCCCGCGTGCGAGTGGCTACACTCTACACCAAGAAAAGACCTCCTTTGTTGCGCGACTTTATTTAAGAATTAAAGTCGCGGCAATTGCTAATGCAAAAAAAATAACGCTCAAAACAATGGTGGCGTGGAAGAGAGTTTTTTCAACACCGCGGCGTGCAGTGAATACACCACCTGTATCGCCGCCTGCTAAGCCTCCCAACCCGGCACCTTTGCTTTGCAAAATCACACTGAAAATCAGCGCAATAGACGTTATAATCAGAGCTATATTAACATATACAATCATAGGACGAACCTCCTTAAAATTAGCGAAGGCATTATACCTGTGATGGTGTAAAACCGTCAAACAGGAATAATACCAAATAATGAATACTGGATGAAGAATGAACGAAATTACGCTAAATCTCCACATGCACACCCGATATTCGGACGGCTCAGGCTCACACGCCGATATTGCTCAAGCCGCTCTGCGCGCCGAACTTGATGCCGTCATCGTCACCGATCATAATGTTTGGGTGCAGGGACCCGAAGGCTATTATAAAGAGGGAAATAAACGCGTCCTAATGATAATCGGCGAGGAAATTCACGACCAAGATAGAGACTCGCAAAAAAATCATCTCCTTGTAGTCGGCGCAGACCAAGAACTCGCACAATATGCTGACGAGCCGCAAAGCCTCATCAACGCGGTCAATAAAGCCGAAGGGCTTTGCTTCATAGCGCACCCCTACGACCCAAATCAGCCCACTCTTGGAGAAGTCGGTATCAATATCGAATGGGTAAATTGGGACGTTCACAGCTATACAGGTATCGAAATTTGGAATTCCTTGAGCGAGTTCAAAGGACGTATCAACTCCAAACTACAGGCGGTTTTTCTCGCCTTTTTTCCCCGTTTTACCAATATCACTCCCAACCTTAAAACTCTTCAAAAATGGGATGAAATACTCGCCAACGGCAAGCGCATTGTAGCGGTAGGCGGCTCAGACGCACACGCAATACATGCCAGCATGGGAATTTTGCATCGTGTAATTTACCCCTACGAATTTCACTTCAAAGGTATCAATAATCATCTTTTACTCGAAGAAAAACTAAGCGGAGATTCTATTTTGGATAAAAGGATGATTTTAACCGCCCTCCGCGCCGGACACAATTTTGTCGGTTACGACATCCCCGCCCCGACAAAGGGATTCCGATTCACCGCGCAAGGTAAACTTGATACCGCTATCATGGGCGAAAAGCTCCCGGCGAAAGGCGGTGTGACCCTCCAAGCTCACCTCCCCGCACTGGCAGAAATACGTCTCGTAAAAGACGGGGAAGTAATCAAGGAGTGGAAAAAACAGCAGGTTTGTACACATATAACGAAGGAACCGGGGGTCTATCGAATTGAAGCCTATAAACGTTATTTGGGTAGAAAACGCGGCTGGATTTTTTCTAACCCAATTTATTTGAGGTAGTCAGACGGTCTGATGGTCTGGAATGGAAAAATTATCTCGTGTTGCGTAATAATTTTCACGCAAGATACTTTATGGGACAAAACATGAATTTAAAAGAAAGAGCTGCTCAGAAAGCATTATCCTTTGTCCAGAATGGCATGACGCTCGGGTTAGGCACCGGCTCCACTACTGCCTATTTTGTAGATATGCTCGGAGAAAAAATCTCTTCCGGTGAACTATCTAACATTCGCGGTGTCCCTACATCAAAAAAAACGGAGGAGCGCGCGCGAAAATGGAGTATAGAAATTACTACCTTAAGCAAGCATCCCGAATTAGATTTAGCCATTGATGGCGCGGATGAAGTTGACCGCGCGCTTAATCTCATCAAGGGTTGGGGGCGCGCTTTGCTTCGGGAAAAAATTGTTGAGATTCACGCGAAAAAGTTTATCGTCATTGTAGATGCGTCCAAAATGGTGGCAAGGTTGGGCACGCGCGGCTTCCTTCCTGTAGAAATTCTGCCATTCGAGGCGGAGGCGCATATCCGCTGGCTAAATAGCCTAAACTGCCGCGCCGAACTTTGGCTAGAGGGTGATGCTACGCCCGCCATCACCGATAACGGGAATTATCTTGCCAAATGTCGGTTTAATGAGGGGATTCCTGATGCGTACGAATTGGCGCAAAAACTTTCTGCGCGTCCCGGTATTGTGGAGCATGGTCTATTTTTAGATATGGCGACTGAAATTATCGTTGCTAAAGAAGACGGTTTAGAGGTTTTGAAACGTGAAAAACGAGAGATTCGCCACAGAGAGTACTGAGAAAAAACGAGAAACAAGGAACAAAATTATGAATGTGAAACTTTCCCCTTCGATCCTTTCTGCCGATTTTTCCAAGCTAGGACAAGATGTTCGTGATGCTGTAGACGCAGGCACTGAATATATCCACGTTGATGTGATGGACGGACATTTCGTGCCAAATATAACGATTGGTCCTGTTATTGTTGAGGCGTTGCGCCCCATTGCCAATAAAACGGGCGTTGTGATTGACGTACATTTGATGATCGAAAAGCCTGAGTTGATGATTCCCGCCTTTACCAAAGCGGGAGCAGATATTATCACCGTGCATGTAGAGACTTCTCCGCATTTGCATCGCACAATACAACAAATTCACGAGTTAGGCGCAAAAGCCGGTGTGACGCTTAACCCTGCCACGCCACTTTCTGATATCGAGGAGATTCTTCCTTATATCGATATGGTGCTAATTATGTCGGTCAATCCAGGTTTTGGCGGGCAATCTTATATTCCGACTAGCACGGCGAAGATTTCTCACTTGAGAAAAATGCTAGACGATATTGGGCGTAAAAATGTAGATATTGAAGTAGACGGTGGCATAAAAACACATAATGCTGTTGCAATTATTAAGGCGGGGGCAAATATCTTGGTGGCAGGGTCGGCTATTTTTAATGACAAAAAGAGTATTGCCCAGAATATCGCTGATTTCAGAAAAATTTTAGGGGTATCTTCCCTACCCCACTCACGTTACGAATCTGCTAAAAGGCAAAAACCAAGCTAAAAACGCGCTCGCTTCGACACCTTCCGTTTAAGAAGCAGATTCTTGAAAAAAAGTGAAATCTACCTTGTGTTAATGCTACATAGTTGGTAAACTATTACCATTCATGTAATATCTAACTATCATAATCAATGTAATATACTGGAGTACTATGCTACGCATTAACCGTCAAACCGATTATGCTGTTCGTGTCGTTTTAAATCTTGCACAAAAGCCAATGGGAACGCGTCTCTCTACTCGAGAAATCGGAAGGGTAATGCTCATCCCTAAAAATTTTTTACCTAGAATTGTAGCAAAATTAGCGCAAGAAAACATCGTTGTTACCTTTGCGGGGAGAGATGGCGGTTTGCAACTTGCTCGGCCTCCTGAGAAAATCACCTTGCGAGATATAGTGGAGGCTTTTGAAGGTCCTTTGCTTCTCTCTGAGTGTATGCTTGATAATAATTTTTGCCCTTTTGAGACAGACTGCACTGTACGCACTCGTTGGACACGATTACAAAAAGTTATTCTCGAAGAACTGGCGTCTACCACCTTTTTAGTTTTAGCCAAGGAGGCGAATGTAGAAAAGACACTCATTCCCATTGAAAACAGCATATCCTAAATAATTATTTTTGGAGGCAAACCTATGGATTCTACAATCCTTGCTCGGTGGCAATTTGCCATCGTCACCATTTATCACTTCTTTTATGTCCCGCTCACGTTGGGACTATCCATCTTCATCGCCATCATTGAGACAAAATATGTCAAGACCGGCGATGAGATGTACAAAAAAATGGCGAAGTTCTGGGGAAAGATTTTCCTGATCAACTTCGCTATCGGTGTTGTGACCGGTATTGTGCAAGAATTCCAATTCGGGATGAACTGGTCGGAATACTCCCGCTTCATGGGCGATATTTTCGGCGCACCGCTGGCTATCGAAGCCCTGCTCGCCTTTTATATGGAATCGACCTTTATCGGTCTCTGGGTCTTCGGCTGGGATAAGCTCACCAAAAAGCAACATCTTACAACCGCTTGGTTAGTTGCGCTCGGCTCAAATATCTCCGCCCTGTGGATTTTGATCGCGAACTCCTTCATGCAACATCCGCAAGGTTACACGATTGACCCCGAAACCGGTCGCGTTTTGATGTCCGATTTCGCCGCGTTGGTCTTCAATCCCAATGTTATGCTCCAGTTCCCGCATGTGTTGACTTCGGGCATTTCTTTAGCGGGATTTGTCGTCATGGCGTTCAGTGCTTGGCATCTGCTCCGCAAGCATGAGGTCAAGTTCTTCCGCACCTCCTTCTACATGGCGTCTGTTTACGCCCTCATCGGTTCGGTGTTGGTCGCCACGATCGGTCACTTCCAAGGTCAATTCCTGATTGAGCATCAACCCCTCAAGATGGCATCCGCAGAAGCTCTCTGGGAAAGCGCACAACCGGCTCCCCTCTCTATGTTTGTGATTGTAGACGAACCAAATCGGACGAATACCGTGGATATCGGTATCCCCTATATGCTCTCCTTCCTTTCCTATAATAATTTCACGGACGAGGTTGAAGGCATCAACGATTTGATCGCACAAGCAGAAGCCGAATACGGACCCGGCGATTACCTGCCGCCTGTGACGCTCAATTATTGGAGCTTCCGCACGATGGTTGGCGCAGGGAGTCTGATGGTTCTCATCGCGCTCTTGGGTGTTTATTGGGGCAAAGACGAAAAACTCACAGAGAAAACGCTTTTCCTGAAAGCCTCGGTTTATGCGGTAATTTTGCCCTATCTCGCCGTTAGCACGGGCTGGATTTTGGCAGAAACCGGACGCTGGCCCTGGATTGTTTTCGGCTTACAAAAAGTTGAAGATGCCGTTTCGCCAAATGTTCCTGCATGGAATGTTGCTTTTTCACTCGGTCTTATGCTGGTCATCTACACCGTATTCACAGTTATCGCTTATAAATTAGCGATTAAATACGGCACGGGTGAAGTTGAAGCGGCTATTCAATAATAGGAGAAATGATCATGGATCTTAATACCATCTGGTTTATTCTTGTAACCGTTTTGTTCATCGGCTTCTTCTTCTTGGAAGGATTCGATTACGGTGTCGGTATCCTGATGCCCTTTTTGAGTGATGACGATAATGAAAGACGCGCCATCATCAATACAATTGGACCACACTGGGACGGCAACGAAGTTTGGATGATTACCGCCGGTGGCGCAATGTTCGCCGCCTTCCCCCAAGTCTACGCGACCCTCTTTAGCGGATTTTATCTCGCTCTTGTTTTGATGTTGGCAGCCCTCATTTTGCGTGGTCTCGCCTTTGAATATCGTAGCCTTCGAGAAAACCCCGTCTGGCGCAAACGCTGGGATTGGGCAATTTTCGGCGGTTCACTGGTTCCCGCCCTCCTCTGGGGTGTGACCGTTGGCAACTTAATGCGCGGTTTCGCTATTGATGAGAATATGAACTATTGGGGCGGCTTAATTCCCCTCCTAAATCCTTTCTCGCTCCTCGGCGGATTGGTTTTCGTAACCCTCTTCACCGCGCACGGTGCAAATTTCCTCGCCCTAAAACTCGAAGGCGATTTAGCAGAACGCGCTAAAGCGATTAGTTTCAAAGCCTGGATGTCAGCTACAGTTCTCGCCGTCATCTTCCTTATCTGGACATTCTTTGCAACCGACATCATGGCACAGGGATTAATCCCCGCTGTCCTCGCCGCAGTAGCTCTTCTCGCTGCGGGGTGGTATGCAAAACAGGGTAAAGATAAACTCGCCTTCGTAATGACCTCGCTCACAGTCATCTTCACTACGATTATGGTTTTTGC
>CAZERH010000025.1:0-13242 GCA_964515535.1 uncultured Anaerolineaceae bacterium | reverse complement strand
TTAAAATAGCATCGCCTGCGCCCCAAGCCGGTCTCGTTAACGCGTGCCATTCAACAGATTTGTGACCTTCCGCCAGTGCATCAGTGACCAGTTTTTCAATCACATCCCCGTTTTCGGCGTGGAGCATGGTTAAGATGCCATGCTCTCCTGCAATCCGAAGGACATTGAAGATGTCTTTATCGCTCAAACGCAAAACGCCGTTGTAGGCGGTAAAAACTTTCAGCGTGGTGATGCCTTCATCCAGCAAAGCGGGGATTTCTTTAGCCACCTGCTCGTTGAAATTGACCATATTCATATGAAAAGAATAATCAATTGAGGCTTTATCGCCCGCTTTGGCGTGCCACGCGTCCACGCATTCTTTTAAGGAGGGAAAATCTTGGTTGATGAAATCAATCGCGGTGGTCGTGCCACCAAATGCCGCGGCTTTGTGTCCCGTGTAATGATCATCGGAGGAGACCGTCCCGAACATGGGCAGTTCAAAGTGCGTATGCGGATCCACGCCTCCGGGCAGGACCAAGCGTCCCCACGCGTCGATCCGCTCCGCATCGGGAGCGTGCAAATCGCGTCCGATGGCAGAAATCCGCCCTGAGTCGTCTATCAAAATATCCGCTTGAAAAATATCCAAAGCAGTGATGAGAGTTCCATTTTGAATAAGAGTTGACATTATTTTTCCTCGAGGGGCATAAATCCGCCACCAAAGATATTTTTTGCAGGCACAACGACAACAAACGCGTTTGGTGCAATATCGGCAACTAAGGCTTTTAGTTGCGGGATTTCTGTGACGGTGAGCGCGACCATAAGCACTGCCCGTTTTTCATGAGTGTAGGCACCCTCACCGGAGAGGATGGTAGCCCCGCGATTCATATCTTTCATGATGTGTTGACATACTTTATCCGGATTGCCGGTAACAACAAGAGTTAATAATTGTTGGCGGCGGCGTGGATTTTTGAACCAGATATTTTTTTTATCTTTATGGCGAGGGTCTTTTTCCAAATCGAGATCGCCAAGTCCGTAGCTCGCCAAAACTTCACCAGAGGCGCGCCGTAAGCCGATGGTCATAAAGGTTAGCAAAAGCAAAAAAATATAAAAAATGGCAACAGCTGAAATAATCCATTGACCGCTAATTGCGCCAACGCCCGCATGTTGACTGATTTCTGAAATATATTTGATTGGTTCGGGAAATAGACTTAGTTTTGCCACCCAAGCAATCCCGATGATGAGATAAATCCATAGATAATTGCGGCGAAGTCTGCGCCCTAGGGCTTCTAGCTCCGAAATCGGGAATTCGGGACGGAGCAATGTTTCTGCCATGCCTTCTGCCCAATCGGGGGATGGTTTGAAGGGCGGGACGAGCATGGCGGCGAAGAAATCGGTTTCCATCATGCGCACGCGGGATGACCAAAGTTCATAGTAACGATAACGGCGCGCTTCGGTGACGAGGAAAATCGTTAGGAGGAGAAGGTTGAGCAAAATAACCAGATGGCTGACCGCCGCTTGCGTAAAAGCGAGCGAGACGACCGCACCGGTTGTGATGACCGCCCAGTTTGTGGTTGTGTCCAGCCGTTGTCGCCAGACATTTGCTCGCGAGACTTCGGCGCGAAAGAGGTGTACCATCGCGGTATTGAATTCACCGGCATGGAGTTCGTAACCGCGGTAGGTCCAGACAGGTTCTTCCGATGGGTTATTTTCTGTCATTATTTCTCCTCTTTGTTATAAGATCGCTCTAATTCTTTAATGCCAAGTAGCGTAGCCAATAATGCTGGGGAAAGATCTGTTTCGGGTAATTCAGCTTTGTATAGGGAAGAATTTTCTGCTCTTTCGCGCAGGGATTTCCACAATAGCTTACGCTCATCGTTTTTGACGACAAGGTCATTTAGTGTTTTTGCTTCAAGTAAGTATTCTCCCGTTGTATAGAGAAAAGTCAATCTCTTCCACTTAGTCGCTAAAATGGGGTTGGGCAATTTCTCTAACGCGCCGAGTTGGATTTTATAATACTCTTCGTGGGCGCGGGGATGCTCGGCTTCGTCGCGGAGGAGTTCGGCACGCGTAGCAAGTTCGTGTCCACGCGCCGGGGCGATAAATTCTATCCGCCCGCCACGCGCGCCAAAAGCTGAGGGCTGATAAAAAGCTAAATAATCAACGGAAACAACTTTTGGGGCAGTCCGAAGCGGAATTCTGTACCAGCCGAGAAGCCGCACGATTTCCATATCCCGTGGTGAGGGAAGTAGGCAGACGAGAATCAAATCTGTAGGAGAAAGCATGGTTTATTTTTCTTTTTGATAGATTTCCCGATCTTTATCGGCATCTCGGATATCTTGAAAAGGATCTTCGGGATAAAAATTGGATTCGTTTTATGCGTGGTCGGCATACCAAACTTGGGCGAAGAAGAGATTCTTTTTCGCTTTTTCGTCGCCATTCCAAGCAGAGTCGCATTTTGGACACCAATGCCCGGCTTTCAGAATGGTGAAAGGGCGAGCTGTAAAACGATGCCCAAAAGCACATTCCCAATCTTGCGGAGCGTATAGATTTTCGTCCCAAGAAGCGGAGTGACATTTTCCACCCCGAAATTCTGCGGCGGATTGCAAATCACTTAAATCAAGTTGGAATTTTGTCTCATCGTAACCGTGATCAAGACGCTCCCACTCAGCATCGAGATCGAGATTTGGCATATCAACGCCCCAAGCGGGAATGGATTCGTAATCTGCGTAGCTTTTGAAAAAAGCCGTGATGCGCAAATTGTTACGATTCAGATACCAATATCGTGGGCTATTGTGATGTTTTTCTGCCATTTCTTTCAGAAGGGTATAAGCTCCTTCTTCTGCTTTTTCCTGAAAAGCTGTGCTTTTTCTCGCTAAAAATGCGATGAGCTTTCTAGCAAAAGGTGTATCTTTTACGATAATTTCTTGATAATCTTCAAGACTATCTCGCCAATAATGTAGGTAGTTGTTTAGCGTTTCGCTATCTTCATAATACTGCATGTGGAAGTTTCGGGTTGCCTGCCAATTGCGTTCGGTGCAGGCTTCTAGTCGAAGACCGCTTTGCCTATAACTATCTGCCAGATAGTTATAGGCAATTTTTCGCATAGCAGGACCGCCGCCCATATTATAGACTCGCCGCCAGAAATCGGAGTCATTAGGAATATCGAGGCAATTCACCATGCCAAAGCCAGCATCTCGATCGGTCAAATTTTCCATGCGTGCGTCTAGGGGTAAGTGGAAAGAAATCGCGTCATTCAACGCCATCAGTTCTTTATGGCTAGTTGGCAAGATGAAGGTCATCCGCAGAGAGACCCAATACTTAAGCGATGATTCCAGAACTAATCTCTCCCCCGCTATTTTTGTAATGGCGTAATAATCAAAAATGGAGGGATTAAGCGGATCGCCTACACGCCCAACATGGATGCCGACCGGGCGATTCCCCGTTTCGGCTACGGTGCCAGTGTGAACATAATGAATCCGCTCTGCACCATTTGGCTCGGATTCGATAGCTTTAAGAATATATGCTATAGCGTCAATGTTGACTGCACGAGCCAGTTTGGGGTGATAATCTGCCATCGGAGAGATATACGCCATCGCGTTTAACACCCAATCTACACCTTTGATTGTTTCCACCACATCTTCGTAATTTGTCGCGTCTCCCCAGATTATTTTTAGCCCCTCCCCCACCTCCACCCCCGCGCCTTGAATCGGATTAATCCCAGCTTGCTTTTGGTAGGCATCGAAGAAACCAAGCCCCTGCTCGGAGGGTAAGACAAGGATACTGATTTCATATTTATCGCGACGTTTCCATAATTCTTTAAAGGCTTGAAAACCCATTGTCCCGGATGCGCCAAATAGAGCTATTTTTTCTTTCATTATGCACCTTTTTTATAATTTTCGATAGGATACAAGAATTATAGTACAGTTTATGGTGCTAAAAAAAGACCGAAGAGTGAAATCTTCGGTCTTTTCTGGTGCTACTTTGTGTAACTTCGTGGATTAAAGCAATCCAACATCCTTGTTGAATTCATCAATCAGCGCATCAATTTCTTCGACCTGTTCTTGGATGCCGGTGAAATAATCATCGCCGTACCATTGTTCTTGAATTTCTTGGTAGGTTTTGCCTTGTTGTTCAACCCAAGTGAAATACTTCAGGTTATGAATTCTACGGCGATCTGTATAGCGCAACTCTTCAAGATTGTCAGTAGTCTGCCCAATTAACCAACGGGAGAAATCTGCCGCGGCATCAGTTTCGGTATATTCGCCGAATTCTTCGTGCATTTCTTGGAGACGAGATTGATAAAGATCCATGGAATCGGTCAGGACAGTGAGCATCACATCGTTTTCGCCCATTTCGTAGTATTTCACAGCTTTGATAGCAGAAAGGACATTAGAAATGCCGGAGAAACCGAGCAAACCGAGTTGAGAAACAATCTCTTCCGAGACACCTTGCTCAATAAGATATTTGCGACCTGCTTCTTCGTTGAAAAGACGGCTCAAATTCACAACTGCATTATCATCAATCGCCACAATCATATCGGTATTTTTGGAGTTGTGAATCCACGGGACGTGCTTATCGCCAATGCCCTCGATACGATGTGCGCCGAAGCCGTTTTCAAGCAAAGTGGGACATTGAAGGGCTTCGCTGGCGATAATTTTGCTGTCGGGGAAGATCTGTTTTAGATAATCGCCACTCGCAATTGTGCCGGCAGAACCGGTTGCCGAAGCCATACCGCGATATTTATCATTTGGTCCCATCACCTTTTTCAAAACTTCTTCCATGGCATGACCGGTGATTTCGTAATGCCAAAGATAATTGCCAAATTCATCAAATTGATTAAAAATCATCAAATCTTCACCGGATTCGCGTAATTCCCAGCATTTGTCGAAAATTTCTTTCACATTCGATTCGCTACCGGGGGTTTTAATCGTCTCCCCCGCCACATTTGCCAGCCAATCGAAACGTTCTTTAGACATTTCTTCGGGTAAAATCGCAATCGATTCGCACGCCAAGAGGGCAGAATCATACGCGCCGCCACGACAATAATTGCCGGTAGAGGGCCACACCGCTTTTTGCGTGGTGGGGTCAAATTGTCCAGTCACCAAGCGAGGAGCCAAACATCCGTAAGCCGCGCCAACTTTATGCGCACCGGTCGGGAACCACTTGCCCACCAACACAACAATACGCGCATCCACACCGGTCAACTCTTTCGGGAGCTCAAGATAATTCACATCCCCAAAAGTACCACCTTCGTCAACACCTTCGTTTTTCCAAGTGATACGAAAAAGGTTAAGGGGATTAATATCCCACAAACCGACATCTTTCAATTGCTCTTTAATCTTATCCGGAATCAAATCGGGGTTTTTCATCTGTGCAAAAGTCGGCAAGATGATATTGCGCTCGCGCGCCCGCTCTACAGCACGTTCACGTCTTTCTTTCATTACAGTCAAATCAATTTTAGCCATTCGGGTCTCCTAGAGTTTAAGGTTGAAAGTATTGCTGATTTTACGCCAAT
Source organism: uncultured Anaerolineaceae bacterium (assembly GCA_964515535.1). Classification (GTDB taxonomy): domain Bacteria; phylum Chloroflexota; class Anaerolineae; order Anaerolineales; family Villigracilaceae; genus Desulfolinea. The sequence goes on along the minus strand of CAZERH010000025.1, from coordinate 7,748 downwards.
GCTCTTGCGTTGGCGTAGGCGATGGTCGCAGAAGATTGCGCCTCGCACTAAGTTGTCAGACAACTTGGATTATATACTAATTTTTTTATAATGACTAGGGGTTGTCAGACAACTTTTCAAGATGAATGCTACGCGCGCGTTTTGGGCTTGCTTACCCGCAATTGGTTTTGGTGCGGTATCTACTTTTTTGCTTTTCCCCATCATAAAACAAAAATGCGCCTAAAATTAGGCGCATTTTCTATTTTCTGTGAGCGAGATTCTATTTCTTCTTCTCACCTTTGCTTTCATTTGAAGAAGACTCCGGTTTTTTCTTCTCTGTCTTTTTCTCCTCTTTTTTATCACCCTTCTCTTTTTTGGCACTACTCTCGTCTTTGTCGTGTTTGCGGGCTTCTTTTCCGGATGGGGAGCGGTTATCGGTCGCGTAAAATCCTGAACCTTTGAAAACAATACCTACAGGTCTATAAACGCGATGCAAACTTTCTTCGTCACATTCGGGACATACGGTCTTTGTCGGCGCATCGAAACTTTCTTTTTCGTCAAATTGGATACCACAATTTTCACAGCGGTAAGTATATACAGGCATAACATTTTTCCTTAAATCAGTCTAAAATAGCGATGTGATTATAGCGTGCTTATATATAGGTGACAAGACTACAGACAGTGCATGTTATAATTTTCTAACACTTCTAACAAAATCTAGGAGAAAGAAAATGCTCACAATCGACATTATTTATTGTGCAGTCTGACACTATACAGACAGAGCCGTTAGTTTGATGGCTGAATTGACGAAAAATTTTGAATACAAGATTGAAAAGATCACCTTAATTCCCTCTGACGGGGGAAAGTTCGAAATTAGCGTGAACAGAACTTTGGTCTATTCCAAATTAAAAACCAATCGACATGCCGAACCGGGCGAAGTTTTAGGGCTGGTTCGAGATTTTATTTAACGAGGTACTATTATGGCAAAGAAGAAAGGTCGGGTATTCTCCGGCGCACGTCCAACGGGCAACCAACATTTGGGAAATTATCTTGGGGCAATTAAAAATTATGTCGCTTTACAAGATGAATATGAAGCACTCTACTGCATCGTAGATATTCACGCACTGACCACCGTAGCAACCACACAAGAGTTGCGCCAAAACACTTACGATATGGCACTCGATTGGCTGGCGGCAGGATTGCGTCCCGAAGAGAGCATTATCTTTGTACAATCGCATGTGCCGCAGGTGACTGAGTTGCATCTTTATCTCTCAATGGTTACGCCTTTGGGCAAGCTCACAGACCTCCCCACCTTCAAAGAAAAGATTCGCCAAAATCCCAAAAACGTGAATTACGGATTGGTCGGCTACCCCGTTTTGATGACCGCGGATATTGTGCTTTATAAAGCGGATAAAGTGCCGGTTGGCATAGATCAAGCCCCACATATCGAATTTGCTCGCGAAGTCGTGCGCTCCTTCAACTATCGCTTTAAAACAAAGGCTCTCATTGAACCACAGATGAAAGCGACTACCGTCCCCAAAGTGATTGGGACTGACGGAAAAAAGAAGATGAGCAAAAGTCTCAATAACCATATTGAATTAGCGGCATCTCCGGAAGCAACCCAAAAACGTGTTATGCAAATGGTAACAGACCCCAATCGGATGAGACTTTCTGACCCCGGTAACCCCGATATTTGCAATGTCTTTACCATGCACAAGATATTCTCTACACCCGAAGACGTGAAAGAGATTGATACCGAATGTCGGCGCGCGGGCATTGGATGTGTGGATTGCAAAAAACGCTTTGCTGTCAATCTGAACAAAAATTTGGAGCCTTTCCGCAATAGAAGAGCAGAAATCGGCAAAAATCCCGACGCTGTTTGGGATATCCTCCATGATGGTGCAAACCGCGCTCGCAAAATTGCTGAAGAGACGATGGTCGAAGTACGCGAAGCGATTCAGTTACCCTAATTTGCCGCGTAGGGGTGTTGTAGGGGCGTAACATGCTACGCCCCTACAACACCCCTACAAATCTAAAACATGCGTGTATTACTTCAAAGAGTTTCTCGCGGAAAAGTATCTGTAGAAGGCAAGCTTATTGCTAAAATAGAGCATGGGCTTGTTATTCTTTTAGGCGTTGGTGAAGGGGATGGTGTAGAAGAAATTGATTATTTAGCAAAAAAAATTGCTCATCTTCGTATTTTTGAAGATGAAGCGAAAAAAATGAACCTGTCGATATTAGACGTGGAAGGTGAGGCGATTGTCGTTTCACAATTTACGCTTTATGCGGATACGCGAAAAGGTCGCAGACCTTCATTTGTCCACGCCGCGCCGCCGGAACTTGCTAAGCCGCTGGTAGAGCAATTTGTTGACGCTCTCGTTGCAAAGGGTGTTCCCACGCAAAGCGGAAAATTTGGCGCAAATATGCTGGTGGAAATTGATAACGATGGTCCCGTCACAATTTGGATAGAGAAGTAGCCCATTAAACGGAAGCAAGCCAAAATCACGCGTGTTTCTTTTTCTATCCAAAAGAAGAATCAAAAAAGTCCCTATTTCTAAAAATAGGGACTTTTTCATTCATCCGATAAAATTATTTGCGCCAACGGACAAGATTTTCATCTTCGTCCTCTTCATGGCGCAGTGCGGGGAGCAGGCTGATTGCCATGAAGGGGCTTAGAAGAATCAGCATAGGCATCTTAACCTCCTCAAAACGGATTAGCTTTATGGACTTACATCCAAATTTTGGGTTTTTGTATTATTACTTTCATTGCCTTCAGCAACAGTATCTGCTGTATCTGTGACAGCTTTAGTGACGTAAGCATGGTTCCAACCTAGATATGTATAGGTACAAGTGAGTACCTTTCCTCCACCTGCGTTATTACCTGCAACATTCCATGTGCACCCTAGCGTTGTCCCCGCGGCATACCATTTAACGGTATAGGCTCCAGCGGATACAGTGCCTTGGTTGTAAGTTGTTACTTTGACGGTAACCAAATCTCCCTTATGAGGTGCGGCTGGGGAATAGGTTATATCAGAAATAATTAAATCAGGCATTAGTGGTGGAGGTGGCGGCGGCAAAGTTGGGACTTCGGGGGTGGCTGTTGGCGCAGGCACAACAATCTTGGCCCAAAATGGCCCCTGACCGTCGGCGTTAATCCCGAAAACGATATTATCGTGAGAACGCAACTTGAAATTGCCCTGATAATTGCCGGGGCTGGCAGGTGCAGTGAGATTAACGGATATATCTATCGTTGCGCCGGGGGCAACTGATCCACCGATAGGTGTGGTAGCTGGCGCACCCATTTGGTCTCCGCTATCAAAGAGGACGACATAATTAGCCCCCCAAGTGCATGAGCCATTATTTTTGATACGCCATGTTTTCGTAAAAGCGGCTCCCGGTGCAATCTCTTTGCCATCGGGAATAGTGACATCCTTAACGAAACTTCCCCGATTGCAGGGAATAGGCGTATTTGTGGCTGGAACAGGCGGGATTGTGGGAACCAGCGTGTTGGTCGGTAGCGCAGTAACCCCCGGCACCGTTGTGGCAGACGGGACACCCGTTACAACAGCGGTCTCTGCCGCGTGGGTGAAAACAGCGGCTGAGGTTGAGGCGATTGTGGTTGCCGCGGCGTCTTCGGAACTCCCCCCTGTTGGCAAATTACAAGCTCCCAACAAAAGTGAACTCGCAATAACTACCGTTATCAAAAGATATTTAAATTTTCTCATTAGGTTCTCCTCTTTATAAAATTCGATATTCCCATTATAGAAGGCTCTTAGTTAATCTACAAGTAGCCAAAAAGGGGGGGAGGCAGGGTCTAAGTGAATGGAACGCGGATTAGGAGGATTGGACAGATTTACGCGGATTTGAAAACAAAAAACATTTCGAAAATAAGCTGAAGGAATCCGTTCTCTTTATGAACATGTAGAAAACAATTCGATAATAAGCCCCCCTCTGTCCTTCGGACATCTGGTGAAGAAATGCTTCACATCTCCCCTCAGGGGGAAAGGCTAGGCATTGTCCTAAGCTTGCCGAAGGGATAGGGGCAGACTAGAAATCATGCTTGTTTTGAAAAATGCCCATTACCGATTTAATTATTTAATCTCCATTATGTCGCATTTTGTGAGAAGGGCGAGATAAATCTCGCGTTACGCAAATACCAAATTATTTATGCTTGGGTACTTAAATTCCGCATAACATCCAAAAAGCTCCCCTAGACCGTGCGGTATTTTTCCCTACTCTGTGTTAAGATTATCATCATCTGCTCAACGTCATCTTTTGGAGGAAGCTCATGTCGCAAACACACGAAGAAAATGATATTTTTGCCAACATCCCTAAAAGCAATATCCCGCCCAAAGCACCGGTCGTAGCACCTGAAATCCTGCCTCCGCCACAGGCTACGGAAACTCAGCCAAAACCGCAACACTCTCGCAAAGAAAAGACTCTGCGCGCTTTGTGGACAATCACCGCGGTTATATCCATGACAGTCAACGTCGTTGTGATTATCCTTTTGGTTGTCTTACTAAACCTATACTCAAAAAACGCAAGTAGCATCGTAATTCCCGAAGGCATAGACGCGGATACGCCCGTAAACTTCCTCGGGGGACTTTACGACAATTTCCAAAAGATGGATGAATCCCATATCAAAACGGATATTGTGGTCGAAGACACCATCCCCGTTCAATTTGACCTTACGCTGAATCAACCTACGGTTGTCACCCTAACCGAAGCAGTGACCATTTACGGTGCATATGTAGAAATAAATACAGGCGCGTTAAATATCAGTGCACCCGCCGTAGTTACCCTCCCGGAAGGATTAGATTTACCCATTTTATTAGATTTGGTTGTCCCCGTAGACACCACCATTCCCGTCAAATTGGGTGTTGCAGTCGATATTCCCCTCGTAGACACCGACTTACACGAACCCTTTGTCGGACTACAAGAAGTGGTAAAACCACTCTATTGCCTTATTGCTCCAAACGCAATCTCTATACACGGGGACGCAATTTGCCCCTAAAAAAACCTATAAAGGAACCCTATGACACAAAAATTCACCAAAACCACCCTCGAAAACGGTCTTACCATCTTACTCAAAGAAATTCATACCGCCCCCTTAATTTCAGCTTGGGTTTGGTATCGCGTTGGCTCACGTAACGAAGTGACCGGCAAAACCGGCATCTCACATTGGGTGGAACACATGCAATTTAAAGGCACGCCCCAATTCCCCGCCAATGTGCTGGATAAAGCCATCTCCCGCGAGGGTGGCGTTTGGAACGCCTTCACCTATATCGATTTCACTACCTATTACGAAACCATGCCCGCCGACAAAATTGACCTTGCCCTCCAACTCGAATCGGATAGAATGCAAAATAGTCTCTTCGACCCTGAAGAAGTTGCCTCCGAGCGCACGGTCGTCATCTCGGAGCGAGAAGGCAATGAAAACGCGCCCATGTTCAAACTCAGCGAAGCAACGCAAGCAACGGCTTTTCGCGTTCACCCCTACCATCACAAAGTCATCGGCGATATGGCAGATTTAGAATCTATGACGCGTGACGACCTTTACGAACATTATAAAAACTATTACGCGCCCAACAACGCCGTTATGGCAATTGCGGGGGATTTTGAGACCGAAAAGATGCTTGAGCGAATAACAGAGCTTTTCGGAGGGATTCCCGCCGCGCCCGCCCCGAGACAGCTCTCCCGCCCGGAACCGGAAGCAAGCGGAGAGGCACGTCTGACTGTGGAGGGGACGGGCGACACGACCTATGTTCAGGCTTGCTACCGCTTCCCATCAGCTACCGACCCGGACTTCTTCCCGTTAAGCGTGCTAGACAGTCTCCTCGCCGGAGCCAGCAACCTGAATATGTTTGGGGGCGGCATATCTAACAAAACATCTCGCCTTTATAAAGCCTTGGTCGAATCAGAACTGACGGTTGGGATGAGCGGCGGCGCACAAGCGACCATAGACCCCTATCTTTATACCATCGTCATGGTCATCCATCCCGAACGAACGCCGGACGAAGCCCTGAGCGCGCTAGATGCCGAAATTCTCCGCATTCAAGAAGAAAAAGTCTCGGTAGAAGAAGTGGCTCGCGCAGTGAAACAAGCGAAAGCTCTTTTTGCCTACGGGAGCGAAAGTATCACCAATCAGGCATTTTGGATGGGCTATACAGAAATGTTCGCCAACTACGAATGGTTTGAGAATTATCTCGATAACCTTGCCGCCGTCACCCCCGCTGATGTTCAGCGCGTGGCGCAAAAATACTTCAAGAAAAAAGCCCGCGTGGTCGGGATTTATTTGCCGGTCAATGAGGAGAAGTCCAATGAGTAAAAAAGCATACCCCGGCGCAGATGATATTACCCGCGTTGAGCTAGATAACGGCATCACTATTTTGTGCCGCACAAATTTCAATAGTCCTTCAGTGGTTTTGCGTGGCAATTTACCCGCCGGTTCACTTTTTGACACAGACGACAAACTGGGCATATCGGATCTAACTGCCTCGATGCTCATGCGTGGGACAGAAAAGAATGATTTTCAGGCGATTTACGACAATCTCGAATCGGTGGGCGCAAGTTTCGGGTTTAGTGCCAACACCTATACAGTCGGTTTCGGCGGACGTGCGCTAAGTGAAGATTTGTCCCTCCTGATGAAAATGCTCGCTGAGGGTCTGCGTCAGCCCACATTCCCAACCGAGCATGTAGAACGCTTGCGTGCGCAACATCTGGCAGGGCTTGCCATGCGCGATCAAGATACGAGCGATATGGCGGAACTGACTTTTGATGAAATTTTATACGCCAACCACCCCTATCGGCACACAGGCGATGGCACACCGGAAACAATTATGGCGATTACGCGCGATGATTTGGTCTCCTTTCACCAAAAGCATTATGGACCCCGTGATATGGTTGTGTCTGTAGTCGGAGCGATAGAAGCAGAAGACACGGTTGCCCAAATTAACGAAATTCTCGGCGATTGGCAAAACCCCGCCCAACCGCCAAAAGCAACTGTCCCGGACATGCCTCCCCTCGAAAAGCGGATACGAAAACATCACGCCATTGAGGGCAAATCTCAAGCGGATTTAATGATGGGATTTCTTGGTCCCAAACGCGTTGATGAGGATTATATGGCGGCATCTTTAGGAAACTCCATTCTTGGACGTTTTGGCTTGATGGGCAGAATCGGAGACTCTGTACGCGAGAAATCCGGCTTGGCGTATTACGCCTACTCCAGCCTGAGCGCGGGACGCGGTCCCGGGGCATGGTATGTGAGCGCGGGCGTTAATCCCGCCAATATGGAAAAAGCAATAGATTTGATTATCAAAGAATTAGAGATTTTTATCAAGGACGGCGTTAGCGAAGACGAATTAAGTGATAACAAAAGCAACTATATCGGCTCACTCCCCTTATCTTTGGAATCAAATAGCGGTGTTGCAAGTGCGCTACTCCGCATTGAAAGCTATGATTTGGGTTTAGATTATTATCGTCAATACCCCGATTTTGTTCATGCGGTGACGCGTGACAAAATTCTAGCCGTAGCCAGAAAATATATAGAACCAAAGCGTCTCGCCATCGCCACGGCGGGACCTTAAATCAGTTAGCAGGTTGGAGGTTTCCAACCTGCTAAGAAATGAAAACTTAATAATTTGCACAAATAATTCACCACAGAGTACACGGAGCGCACAGAGTTTGAGAGAAAAAACGAGAAAAACTCAGCGACCTTTGTGTTCTAGTATGATAGGGAAAGCACGGCAGACCGGTTGTGTTCGGGTCAA
>CAZERH010000024.1:0-13324 GCA_964515535.1 uncultured Anaerolineaceae bacterium | reverse complement strand
GCGTTGAAGCGTATCGGAATTCTGCAAAAAGATTTTTCTTGCCATCATCTGCTTGCTCCTAAACGCCTTAACTTTCGGGTCTGGTTCAGGAATATCGCTTAGGACCAATCTTAGTGGCGGCATTGCAATTACTTCCGCTTCAAATTTTCGATATTCTTTTTCTGTTTTCTTCATCTTTTTTTCCTTTCAACTTTCAGTCCTTCAACCACCGATATATTAATCTCGTTTGCATCACCGGCGGAGAGAACGAGCAAAACATCATCGGGGCGGAGATTTTCTAGCAGGTAATCGCTTATATCTTCTAGCTTGGCGATAAATTTTGCGGAAGGGTGTCCCATTGCTTTTACAACTTCCGCCGAAGAATAATCTTCTTCGGGCTCACGAGATTTGTAAATTTCGGAGACAATCACCTCATCCGCATCTGCGAAGGCTTGTGTGAATTCATCGAAAAGGAGACGAGTGCGCGAGTAGGTATGGGGTTGCCAAACCGCCCAAATCCGAGATTTTGGGTGACGGGCGCGTGCCGCAGATAATGTGGCACGGATTTCGGTGGGATGGTGGGCGTAATCGTCATAAATGGAGATTCCGTTGATTATGGCAACCAAGTCAAACCTACGTTCGGTTCCGGCGAAGCGTCCCAGAGCTTTTCCGGCATCTTTTAGCGATAAATCCAATTGGTGAATAACACTCATCACGGCGAGGGCATTCAAGATATTATGTTTGCCCGGTACGCTTAATGAAAGTTTGAAGGTTGGCAAGTTTGAAGGTTCACAAGTTTGGATATTATTTAAGGTGCAGGTGAAATCGTAGCCGCCTTTTGAATTTGAGCCTACATTCTCGGCTATGAACCACTGATTACTGTTTACTGATAACTGATCGCTGAAACCATAAGAAAGGGTGTCTATATTCATCTCACGTGCTTCTTTGAGCATGTCTACTGCACCTGCATCATCGCCGCAAGCGATGAGCGTGCCATCTTTGGGCAATAATTTGATGAAATCAACGAAGGCTTCTCGAAAACTTTCGGCGGTGGGATAAATATCGGGATGGTCATGTTCGAGATTGGTGATAATGCCAATTTTCGGCTTCAAGCCCAGAAACATGCGATCGTATTCATCCGCTTCGATGACGAAGGTTTCGCCTTTGCCTGCGTGGGCGTTTACGCTCATTTCTTTGATGGGACTACCCACAATAAAGGAAGGGTCTTGGGATAATTCTGTTAAAGTCCATGCCAACATCGCGGTTGTAGAGGTTTTGCCGTGTGTTCCGGCGATGGCAATGCCGATTTTATCCTTCATCAATCTGCCGAGAAAACCTGAACGCTTATAAACGGGTATGCCTTTTTCTTGCGCCGCAAGCACTTCTACGTTTTTATCTGGTATCGCTGAAGAGCGGACAATGAAATCCGCGTCATCGATTTGTTCGGCTTTATGCCCGATAAAAATTTTGATGCCTAATTCGTGCAAATCATCCGTAAAGGGGGAGTTCTGCATATCTGAACCCGTGACTTGATAACCGCTCTCGTGAAGAAGCCGAGCGATTGCCGAAAGTCCTGTTCCGCCGATGCCGATGAAATGCGTTTTAGTCATAGTTGGTCTAATAGTCTAATGGTCGTATAGTGTTGTAGTCCGGAGATCTTGTGGTCTGGTAGTCGACTATTCGACTATCTGACCACGCAACCATCCGACTACACATAAACAACAATAATAAAGATAAAAGCGATGATGACCGCAAAATAGATGCCCGGCTCTCCAAGCGCATAGGGTGGCATCCATTTCATCATGCGAGCAACCTCGGCTGTAATCCCTGCCGCATAGTTTGAGTGTGGCTCCAAAAAGACATCAAAGGGATAGCCTGCTTCGTGCAGATAAACCCAGAGCGTCCCAACGACCAAATAGCCATTGAGCCCACCCATCACGCCACCAAAAAGAGCATCTTGTAATTTTTCTTTGCGTGCTTTGCCTTTAAGCGCACCAATACTGGCAACCGTCTGATAACCAAAGAAAACCAATGCAACCGTAATCCAAGTCCGAATCCAGAAATAAGCAGAGTCCCCAGCAGGCAAATTACTAATCATCGGGATATATTTTCGAAGCAAATAATTTAAAGCTAAAGCCAAAATCACGCTAAAGCTAACCAAAAGCTCTTTTGCCCAGCCACGCATTGTCCCGATGATGGCAAATAAAATCACATACATCCAGAAAATAAAAACTAAACTAATAACCATAAGCTTATCTCTTTCTGGCTAATGCCAGTAATTCTGCCGCTATATTTTCTGCGGCGTTCGGACGAGCCAAAGCTGTCATTGCAGAGTGCATTGCTCCCATTTTTTGCGGATTTGAGAATAAACCCTCCACAAGAGAAAGCAAATTTTCTTCTAAAATTTCATCTTGCACTAAAATCGCGGCTCCCTTTTCGCTGAGATATTCGGCGTTCACTTTTTGATAACGCCACGCATAAGGGTAGGGGACGAGTAAAGCAGGCAACCCAAAGAGCGGGAATTCTCCGAGAGATGAAGCACCTGCACGGGAGATAACTAAATCAGCAGAGGCAAGAGCGGCACCCATTTTTTCGTGCAGATAGTCGAAAACGTGATAGTTTTGGGCTTGCTTGTCCTTAAGCAACTTCTGCGCGGCTTGTACATTTTGCCAATCTAATTTGCCGCTGATGTGAACGATTTGCGCTATCTCCAACACCGCGGGGAGGTGGGCTAAGAGCGCGTTATTGATAGAGCGTGCACCTTTGCTCCCGCCAAAAACGAGCAAAGTGGGCTTTTTCGCATCCAAGCCAAGTGCTTCGCAAGCAGATTCTTTGTCCCATTGCGCCAAATCGTTGCGGACAGGGTATCCCGTTTCTATAACATGATCTGCTCGGGGAAACTTAACGGTAGGCGTTGATGCTGAAACGGTGATTTTTTTCGCGAACCAAGCCAAAACCTGGAGCGCAAGCCCCGGCTCAATGTCGGGGACAAAAAGCAGGCTGGGAATCCGCCATCCTGCTAGTGCCATTGGCACGGCTACGAATCCGCCTGTAAAAAATAAAACATCGGGTTTGAATTCGCGTAGAATTTTGCGTGAGGCAAAAAATCCACGTGCCAATTTGCTGATATTTTTTGGTAAAGTTCTTAAGCCTACGCCATGCACGCCTGCCGCGGGGATTTCAGCATAAGGAATGTTATGTCTCCGAACGAGTTCGGATTCCATGCCGTCTTCGCCACCGACCCAGAGGAGTTCTAAGTTTGCAAGTTGTAAGTTTGCAGGTTTTTTACTTGCAACCTGTATACTTGCCGCTTGCAACTTATTAAGAACGGCGAGTGCGGGGTAAACTCCGCCGCCTGTTCCGCCTGCGCAAATCAGCAACCGCACTGTAGGCTCTCCTATCATCGTCTAGTTGTGAGCTCGCACCGCGCTGACGAGAGATATTATATAAAATACCCATTGCCATTAAGGAGGTAACTAAGCTAGAGCCACCTGCGCTAATAAAGGGAAGTGCGTTGCCCGCAAAGGGCAATAGCCCGACCATTACAGTCATGTTAATGAGGGCTTCAATGCCTATCCAGAAAACTAATCCTGTTGCCAGCAAAGAGCCGAGCATGTCGGGCGCACGGCGGGCGATAACAAGCCCGCGCCAAACTAAAATAGCATATAAAAAGATGAGTAGCGTTGCGCCAACGAGACCAAACTCTTCGGCAACGACCGCAAAAATACTATCGGTGGGCGGGACGGGTAAGCCGGTTAATTTGGTAACGCTTTGCCCAATGCCAAGACCAAAAACGCCTCCGTTAATAATTGCTTCTAAAGAGCGGCGTACATGATAGGAAGCATGAGAAGGGTCTTGGAGACCCAGTTTGTAAAATTCAATGCGTTCTTGTCCCGTTGCACTAACTTGCACAATAACCCAAGCTACAAGAAGAGCTAAGAAAATTAGGATAATAATTTGTTTTAGGTCTGCGCCCGCGAGAAAGAAAAGAACGCCGCCGAGAATAAAAATTGTTGCAGTTGCGCTAATATCCGGTTGCAAATAAATTAAGCCGCCAATGAGACCGAGAATAATCGCCAAAGGAATTAAGCCTAATTTTATGTCGTTCAGTTGCTCGCGTTTAGCATAGAGCCAGACAGTTAAATAAATGACAATGACTAATTTTGCCAATTCGGAAGGTTGAATTGAGCCATTATAAAAAGTACGCACTGCGCCCAAGCGCAACTCTTGAATAAATAGAACCGCAATGAGAGCAATAATTGTGCCGAGCATGATTACGACAGAGAGTTTTCGCCAGTAGTGATAATCGAGGAAGGAAAGCACAGAAGCAACTAAAATACCAATTGCCAACCAAAGCACCTGACGTTTGAGCATATAGGCAGGTGCTTCACCTAAAATCTCCACCGAATAATCTACACTGGCGGAATAAAGCATCAACAAGCCAAATGCCACCAAAGTAATTATTGTGATGAGCAAGGGCGCATCTCCGCTTTTTGCGGCGTTTGGGAGAAAGTCACTAAATTTTCTTTTTGTAAAACTTTGTGTACTCATGGTTTCTTCTCGTGGAAACTAATTATTCTTCTTCTGTTTCAATCTCAATCAACTCACTCACCAATGCTCTAAAACGCTCACCGCGTTCAGCGAAATCTTTAAATTCATCAAAACTTGTCCCGCCGGGGGAGAGCAAAACAACATCACCGGCTTCGGCAACTTTTTCGGCAACCCGAACGGCATCTTCTAAGCCAACACAATGCGAAATCGTATAAGGACGTTGTCCGGCGCGGTTTCCGCTGATGGCTTTAGCTATTTTGGGTGCCGCCTCGCCAAAAAGGACAATATGATCGACTCGCTGGCGAACCAACTCGCCTAATTTGCCCCACGGGAGTTTTTTGTCGCGCCCGCCGAGCATGAGCACAATCGGCTCATCAAAGGCACGCACTGCCGCCATAGACCGTTCCGGCGCGGTGGCAATCGAGTCGTTATACCAAGTTACGCCATTTACCTGTCGCACCATCTCCAAACGATGCTCTACACCATAAAAATCTTTTAGCGCGTCACTCATTACCTTGGGAGAAAATCCCTCCACAAATCCAATTAATGCCGATGCCATGATATTTAGCAAATTATGATCGCCACGCAAATGGATGGAAGCAGAGGGGATGATGGGGACATCCATTCGCTTGTCTCGGAAGTAAATATAATCATCAAGCGGATAAGTACCCGATTCGCCCGCGGCTAGGGGCTTGCTACCAAAAGTGAGCACCTTAGCCGATGTGAACGTTTTCATGCTCCGCGCGCCCTCATCATCTCTGCCAACAATAGCAATGTCTGTTAACTTTTGATATTTGAAAATGCGCTCTTTTGCGTTGAAATACTTCTTCATTGTCTTATGTCTATCAAGGTGATTCGGTGTCACGTTTAGCACCACAGCCACATTGGTAGAACGCGTCATCTGCTCAAGCTGAAAAGAAGAAATCTCAAGAATGGCGAGATCGTCTTCGCCAATTTCATCTACATAATTAATTAAAGGATCGCCTATATTACCGCCTACCCAAACTTTATTATCGGTTTTCTTATAGGCTTCTCTCGCCATTCTGCCAACGATGGTGGTTGTGGTGGTTTTACCGGCTGAACCCGTAATCCCGATGGTGCGACAGGGGCAGGCTTCGAGAAAAATTTGGGTATCGTTCGAAAGCGGGATTCTGCGCCGCACAGCATCTTTAACAAGAGGCAAATCGAGGGGAATTCCGCCGGAGATACAAACTAAATCTTTACCCTTGAGCAAACCGGAAAAATGCGCGCCGAGTATCCATTCTACGTTGATATCTTTAAGAGAATCTTGTTCTTCTTGAAGCTCGTGAGGCATTTTTTTATCGTTGATGGTTACTTTTGCGCCGTGTTTCACCAAATAGCGCGTTAATGCCAATCCCTGACGGGCGGCTCCGAGAATGAGAATGTTTTTATCAGTCCAGTTTGTCATGATTTTTCTCGAAAATTTATACTAACGCCAAACCTACACCGAGCATTGCGGCGAGCAGGCTGATGATCCAAAAGCGTTGTACAACTTGGGTTTCGCTCCAGCCGAGCAACTCAAAATGGAGGTGAATTGGTGCCATTTTGAAAACTCGTTTGCCTTCTTTATGCGTTCTTTTTGTAATTTTGAAGTAGCCGACTTGGATAATCACGCTCAATGCTTCGCTAAGCGGGATGATGGCAATGAGGGGCAAAATTGCCCATTGTCCGGTCATTAACGCGACAACGGCTAAAGTCGCACCCAAAGATAGGGAACCGGTATCACCCATAAACAAGGAGGCGGGGTGTACGTTGAACCATAAAAAGCCAAAGAGGGCTCCCACGACCGTAAAGGAAAATCTGCTTACAAAAATTTGTCCCTGTAACATAGCGATTCCGCCGTAGGTGATGAAAGCGGTTGCGGCGATTAATCCGGCTAATCCATCCAGTCCATCTGTGAAGTTGACTGCGTTGGATGCACCAATAATGATGAACGCCGCGGCGGGGATGTACCAAATGCCAAGTTCTATGACGAAATCTACGCCGGGGATTATTAGCTCAGGGACATCGAGCATATATTTCAAAACGGCGGCTGTTGTTAGGGCGAGAATGACTTGGATGGCGAATTTTGTTCTGGCGCGCATCCCATCGCCGCGTCTTTTGCCGCGGATGCCTTCCCAATCGTCTAATGCGCCGAGTGTGGCGTAGGCGAACATGACGAGGAGTGGCACAAGGATAGAACGCCCGATGGTTTGCATCCCGATAATGTTGACGGCGTTGAGCAAAAGAGTGATTAGGGCAACGGGCAAAATGAAGAGTACGCCGCCCATCGTGGGTGTACCCATTTTGACTTGGTGAAAGCCCGGCTCGTCTAGACGAATGATTTTTCCTATTTTGAAGTAGTTCAAAACACGGAGCAGGGGTGTGCCCCAAATGACGGTCATCATAAAACTTAATCCGGCGAGGCTGATGGCAAAAGACATGGAACTCATTTTTTTGCCTCTAATGCAGTTGTGATGCGATCCATGCGTAGCCCGCGTGAGCCTTTGATTAATACGGCATCTTTAGCGGTTAAATTCTCTATCAGCCATTCAGTTAAGTCTTCACTTTTTTCAAATTCAAGAATAGCGTTGACAGGCATCCCTGCTTTGCGAGCGGATTTGGCGATGATGTGGGCGCGAGTGCCGAGTGTGAGCAAAATATCGGCAACTTCGGCGGCGCGCATACCAATCATTTCGTGCCCTTGGCGTTCGTATTGCCCGAGTTCAAGCATATCTCCGAGTACGGCAATATGTTGTCCATTCATTTCTTCGAGCAGATTTAATGCCGCTAACGTGGATGCAGGTGAGGCATTATAGGTATCATCGAGGAGTAGCGCACCGCATTGACTACGTGCGGCAACGAGACGGAGTTGGGCGCGTCCGGCGCGGAGTCCTTTGAGTATTTCTTGCCAAGTCATCCCTTCTACGAGGCAAATTGCGGCAGTCCGCAGGGCTGTGTGAACGGAGTGTCTTCCGATGAGGGGGAGGTGGATGTGCAAGGTCTCGTTTTGATAGTGAAGCCGAAAACGGATACCGTCTAAGCCAAGACCTTCGACTTGATCTGCCCATAAATCAGATTCGGGGCTGAGACCATAGAAGAAGATGCGAGCCTGCGTCATTTTTGCCATTTCACGCACCCGAATATCGTCATAATTTAAGATGGCGACTCCTTCGGGAGCGGGGGGGAGGGCTTGCACCAGTTCTGCTTTTCCACGCGCTATCGCTTCTTGCGATCCGGCTCTTTCAGCGTGTACGGTGCCGATATTGGTGATTACACCAACTTGAGGTTGGGCAATTTGGCAGAGAAGGTCTATCTCGCCAGAGACGTAAAATCCCATTTCAAGAATGGCACGTTCATGATCTGTGCGCAAGCCTAAAATGGTGAGCGGTAAACCGATTTCGTTATTTAGGTTGCCAAAGTTTTTTAAGGTACGGTATTTTTGCCTAAGTACTTGGGCAGTGAGTTCTTTTGTTGTGGACTTCCCTACAGATCCGGTAATGCCAATCACGCGTAAATCAAGTTTGTTGCGCCAAAAACGGGCGATTTTTTGTAGAGCGATGATGGTATTGTCTACAAGTAAGCAAAGCGGAGGATTTAATCCGTCTACATTCCGGAATGATGATGTGGTGCGCAAATCGCACGTATTAAATTCTCCGAAAATCTCTTTTTCTATGAGCGCAAAAGATGCTCCGTTAGCGAACGCGTCCGAAACATAATCGTGTCCATCCACGTTTTCACCGGGAATGGCGATAAAAAGCGCACCCTTTTCAGCTCCACGCGAGTCTATAACCGCGAGAGGGATTGCGGCGGTCGCCTGTTGGGGGCGAATCTCTGTAAGAGCTTCGATTATGTCTGCGAGTTCTAGCACGTTTTTCCTCTGGAAGAATACTGCTTACCGTTCCGCCGCGTATTGCATTCGAATAATATCGGGCGGGATATTTAGAACGCGAATACTTTCTTTTGCCATTAAAGCAAAAACGGGGGCGGCGGTTTTAGATGCCCAAATTGAGGTGGAAGGTCTTTCGAGCCAAACATAAATCATAAATTGCGGATCGTCTACGGGTCCCCAACCAATGAAGGATGCGTTTGTTTCATCGGCTGAATAATACCCATACTCGGTGGGGATTTGTGCTGTACCGGTTTTGCCAGCCAGTCTATATCCGGCAATGGTGGCTTCTGAATCTTCGCTATCAATTGAATTTGCGAGCATTTCGCTGAGCATATACGCCGTTTCTTTTGAAATGGGGCTTCCTGCGTTTTGGGGCGGGAAATCGTATTGTGTTCCGTCACGCAACATTCCGTAGAGGATATGTGGTGTGACCATTTTTCCTTCGTTGGAAATGGAAGAAGCCGCCATCATTAATTGGATGGGGGTAGCTGTAACACCCTGACCAAAAGAATTTGTTGCGAGGTCAACAGGATACCAGTCGGCGTCACCCGGCACTTTGAGTCTGCCACCGGCTTCTCCGCTTAAGTCAATGCCGGTGGGATGCCCGATTCCAAACTCAGACATATACTCGTAAAAACTTTCCGGTCCCATCTCGACCGCAATCCATGCCAAACAAATATTAAGAGAATGGCGAAGACAACCGGTCATATCTTGGTAGCCCCAAGATTCTTGGTCCCAGTTTCTAATAATTGCGCCGCCAACAGGAAACGCGCCTGTGTCGGTATAGCCTGTTTCGGGCGTAACTACACCCATCTCAAGAGCCGCCGCCATTGTCAAAATTTTCATCACAGAGCCGGGTTCATAAGGCATATTGATGGCTCGGTTATATTCGCTGGCATTATCAAAAACTTGATCGTATTGAGAATAATGATTGAGACTTAAGCGTGGCGTAGATGCCATTGCAAGAATCTCGCCGTTTTGCGGGTCCATGACGACAATTGTTCCAGCCTTTGCACCGTAGTTATAGAGAGATTGGTCAAGAATTTCTTCGGTTTTCGCTTGCAATTCTCTATCTAAAGTTAAAATCAAAGTTGTTCCATCCGGAACTTGCGGAATTTCCTCAACACGGTTTGGATCTGCAGGAACCCAAACTTGTACGGGAACCCCCGCGAGAAGATCGTTATATTTTTCTTCTATTCCAAAATAACCGCGCCCAGAGCGGTTTACAAAACCTATCACATTTGAGGCTATCGAATCTTCGGGATAACTACGGGCAAGATGTTCTCTAAAACTTAGCCCGCTAAGATTATCGTGGGATTTTTGAGAAGTATTGCTTTCTTCAATATCATTCTGAATGCGTTGAAGTTCAGTCACATCTTCGACAGAGACATAATCTACCAAACTCAGATAAACCTGCTCTTCGCTGGCATTGTTAATTGCGTTTAGAATATCAACATAGTCTAAATCTAAAACAGTAGAAAGAATGGAAGCAATGCTTTGTGGATTTTCAACATTGTCTAAAGTTACGCCTATTTCGTAAACACTCTGGTTTCCGGCAAGAAGATTTCCGTTGCGGTCGTAAATCTCGCCTCGCGCCGGATAGATGTTTTCTACCCAGCCTTTATAACGATTTGTTTCTTCGCGAAAATCGGCGGCTTCGGTACTGGTTTGAATATGCACCATCTGAACGATGATCATAATGCCAATCATCGCGAAAATACTCGCTAAGGAAAGTGAACGCCAAGCAAATTCTTTTCTCATTGCGAAGAACCTGTGTGCATTTGGATATTTACCCACTCAAAAAGTGATTGCGAATACTCAGCGGGCAAAAGCGGCGTGCCAGTATTTTGTACAGCATCGCTTGTAAGATTTACAGGCTGTACGCCCTCGTAACCGGGCACAAAAATATAGTGAAATTCTTTTGTTTTAGCGGGGCGAAACCCTAATTCATCGCTACGTGTCTGAATAGCCTGATAAGAAAGGATACGCGCCAATTCTGTTTTCAAGTTGGCGTTTTTTTCGCGTGCCGTGTTAATTTGCCATTCTAATGTTTGGATTTCACGCCCCACAAGAGTAGCTTGTGATGCCACACTGAGATAAAGCGCGGCAATCATGCTTGCGCCCACAAGGGCAAGTAAAATCGCGCCAACTCTTTGCTGACGGATTCTCCAAGAAGCTTGTAAGATAGGGCGTTTTGTAGTCATATTTCCTTAGATATTTTAGACAAGCATCGTAACGAACGCGAATTCGACTTGCGTGCCTCAAATTGACACTTTTTCGGCATAGACGTTTTTTTGCTCACGCCGCATATTCGCTTGAAATTTTGCAACTCAGCCCCAATCACGGGCGTTGCTGTGGTGAGGAGGGGACGGGTTCTTCTCCCATAACTTACAACTTCTCAACAATCCGCAATTTTGCACTGCGCGCTCGTGGGTTTAATCCGATTTCTTCTTCTGTGGGTAAAATAGGTTTGCGAGAAAGCTCTTTGACAATTGCTTTGTGCTCACAAGTGCAAATCGGCTGACGAGGCGGGCAGATGCAGTTTTTACTTTCATGGCGAAAATATCGTTTTACCAATCGGTCTTCCAATGAATGGAAGGAGATGACTGCCAATCTCCCACCGGGGGCGAGGGATTCTACGGCTTGGGGTAAAACGTTTTCAATAGAGTTTAGTTCATCGTTAACGGCAATGCGGAGGGCTTGAAAAGTTCGGGTGGCGGGATGAACGCGCTTCCCTTTACGGGGGAGAACCGTTGATATAAGGGTAGCAAGTTCAAAAGTCGTATGAATCGGGCGTTCCCGTATGATGGCTTTGGCTATTCGCCGAGAGGCACGTTCTTCACCATAGCGAAAGATTATTTCTGCCAGTTCTGCTTCGCTGTAGGTGTTGATGATGTCTGCCGCGCTTTCTGCTATTTCGGGACTAAAGCGCATGTCGAGGGGAGCATCTTCCCGAAAAGAAAAACCGCGTTCGGGGGTGTCGAATTGTATGGATGATGCGCCCAAATCAAGAACGATGCCGTGAACCAAAGTCCACTTTATTTCTTGGAGGGTTTCTTTTAATTTTGTATAAGATCGTTGTCGAAGAAAAGTACGCCGCTCGTGAGGAGCCAAGGTCTCACGAGCGAGCGTAAGGGCTTGCGGATCGAGATCGAAGCCCAGCAACTGTCCTTCGGGTTGGGAGGCGTTGAGGATGCCGTGGGCATGTCCGCCCGCTCCCAATGTGCAATCAACGTAGTAGCCTTTGTTTTTCGGCTCTAACGCTTGAATGATCTCGTGGTAAAGTACGGGTTGATGCGCCGTCCCCATCTCAGTTTCCTGAGAGGTCAAGGGCGGAAAATCTATCGAGGTTCGCTTCGTCGTTTTCAAGGGTTGTCATTTGTGCTTCCCAGAGAGTAGGAAGCCAAATTTCAAAGTATTCACCTTGTCCCGCTACAATGGTGTCCGTATCTATTTTTGCAAATTCGCGCAGATTGGGAGCAATGTTGATGCGCCCGACTTTGTCTGGGGTGATAGAATAGGCGTTGGCAAAGAATAGACGGCGCAACTCTCTTGTAGCCGAGTCGGCTAAGTTCATAGCGTTGATGCGCCGGTAGACAAGTTCAAAGTAGTCGAGTGTCATAACCATGAGACAACGATCAAATCCACGCGTTACAAAGCCACCTTCTGCAAGTTCATCGCGGAAGCGGGCGGGGACGATTATTCGTCCTTTTGAGTCGAGTGAATGTTGATATTGACCTAAGAACATTTGTGCTATATCCTATTTTAACAGGCAAACGCCGGAACTCCGGCGTTTCTGGTGAAGCGGATACCCTCCACTTCATACCACTTTCCTCCACATTCTACATTATTCACACCCAAAAGGCAAGTAGTACTCCGGTTCTTTCACCATCATATCTGCGTGATTTCAGAATACTCTAGGGATGGCTTCTTTTTTAATCAACTTGCCCTATCTATGTTTTTTAAATGCAGAACCCTTTGCCCAGAGAATTAGTGACTTTCTCTTGCGCTTTAAGCAAAAAATTCAAAGCTGATAGTTCTTGATAGCTTCTTGTGAGTACATTTGTGCAGAATTATTCAATAAGGAGATTTTACTATGGAGATCCCACGACATTGGCGTTTGAAAAAACAACGATATGGTTTAATTGGTGAAGTTTGCCCACATTGTGACGCGAAGATTTTCCCCCCGCGTGATATTTGTCCTGAGTGTGGAAAAGAAGCAAAAGATGACTTTGCTTTTAGCGGACAAGGCGAAGTTTACTCATATACGACAATTTATAATGCCCCCAGTGGTTTTGAGCATACAATCCCCTACACGGTTGCGCTGGTGCAATTGGACGAGGGACCTCTGGTAACGGCACAATTAACAGACGTGGACGATGATGCCGTCTCTATTGGGATGCCAGTTGAGATGGTTACGCGCAAGCTCCGCGAAGATGGAGATGAGCGCGGGATGTTGGTTTATGGGTATAAATTCCGACCAAAGATGGCGGTGATTGCATAGTTTTTTACCCCCATATATAGGAAAATAGGGTTTTAAATGGCAGAAAACCCGTAAATCTTGTGGAATACTGGTTTATGGGAATGAATAAGCAAAAAAACGATAAATGACCATGCCGCACTCTTCACGTCATGATGATGTGGGGAGTGTTTTTGTTAAGGGCTCTACAGGTTAAGCGATGAATCCCTGTTTCTGGAGCGATACACAAAACCATTGTACTTTGCCGGGGTGTACCGGTGCCTCTGTAACAGTGACCACCCCCATGACCGTGACCGTAGAAGGGCAAACCGGCACGCCTTACCCCGATTTGAACGTCTATGCCTTTACAGGTGATACTTATTCTGGCTACCACGGCGTGACCGATGAAAACGGCGAAGTAGAATTCACCCTTCCGGCAGGCA
>CAZERH010000023.1:0-13354 GCA_964515535.1 uncultured Anaerolineaceae bacterium | reverse complement strand
GATTATATCAGTTCTACTCAATCTTAAATATCTCCCCCGCACTTGTGCCTTGCACTTCGGGGAAGTAGCTTTGCCAAACGTGAGTGGGCAAAACGCGATATTCGCCCGCTTGCAAAGGGATGAGGGTATAGCTTAAAACATAAGTTCCGGCGGGGATATAGTCTGCCGTCCATTGGATATTTTCATCACCGATTTGCGGAGAAGAGAAAAGCCACCAGCCCCAGCCATCGGCGTAGGGATTGTCGGGGTCGTAGAGACTGGCACTCTCAGATTCTTCACCGAGTTGGGAGGTGTTGAGTTGTCGGTTGAGAATTTCTGTTCCGGCGGGGATATAATCTTCGACCATCAGATAGTAGCTATCTTCGCTGATATTTAAGGTGAGTCGCACCTTCACTTTTGCGCCGGAGACGAGTTTTGCCACATCGAGGGGTTGGCAATCTTTTTCACAATTCGCATCGTAGTAAGTGCGTGAAATCTCTATGCCGCGATTTAGTGCGGGAGCCGTTTCGGCAGAGCGATTGGCAAAAAGGGCGGCGTGATAATAAAGCCTCCCCTCTCCCTCGCCTCGGGTGATATTGAGTGCGTTTGGAAATCCTAATTGCAGGTCATCTAAAATAGTGCTTGAGGTAACAGAACTCAGCAAATCCGCTTGTCCGGAGGCAATCGTTTCGCCGTTTAGGTCGGCAGAAAAGCTAAAGTTGGCGTTAAGTTCATTTGCACCTTGCATGACTTCGGTGAATGCCATAATTGTCCAGGCATTCTCATAGGTTGAACCCCAATAACCATAAAGATTGCGATGTGCGCCAAGATAACGCACGGCATCGTTCAAAAGCGGATTTGTAGCATCGTGTTGAGCGAGGGCATAAATGACCGTTGCTGTGGTGTAAACGGGCGTGCCGGGATTTCTCCACGAGGAGGCATCGCTCTCCCAATGCGCACCGCTCGCACTTCGCTGAGCAGATGCTTCTAAATCGGCGAACAAGCTAGAGGCACGCGCGTCGCCCGCGTTCCTGAAATCCAAAGAAAGTGCCAGCAAAGCCTGCGCCCACGGGCTAAGTGTCTCCCGCCATTCGTCTAATTGGTCAATCGCAATCGCATCCGCGCCCCCTGTTATCTGCATTACATATTGCATGAAAGCCAACCTGTCTTTTTGCCAAGTTGCCGGATTTGCCTCCGCGATATACGGGAGGGAAGCCGAGTGTAAATAGTCACGGGCGTTGATAAAAATGCTCTCGTCAATATAAACGCCCGCATCCTGCGCCTGCCAGAGACCAAAAAGAATATAGGCGGAAATATAGGGGTCACTTTTACCGTCTGCATACCAGCCCCAACCGTAATCTTCGTTTTGATTATTGAGCAATTTTTTCGCTCCACTCTCTAAGGAGGCTTCGAGGCGCGTCTCCAACGCGGAATCACTCAAATTTGCCACCAGAAAAGCCTTATAGGTGGCGATATTTGGCAAGAGATAGGACAAGATTGCCTCATTGCTGGATGTGGATTCGGGCGCGGGGATTGCCTCTAAACTTTCGAGAATAATCGCCGATAGAGAAGGTTCGAGCGTGATATCCAGCTTGCCTCCGTTAGGGACAAAGCTGTGCGGCAGAGAAAGGGATTCCGTTAAAGTACCTGCCTCATCCAGCGTGCCGGCGGTAACAAAAGATTGGGGTGAGGTATAGCGTAAAATCGGCAATGCGCCCCAAGTTGGGCGCGTTATATCTATATAGTTGCCAAGTTCTGAGTTGAAAAGCAAGTCGGCGACTTCTGCGTCTTGCGCTCTGCCCCACCACGAAACTTTTACGCGCCCACCCGCGGGGACAGTAATCTCTTGCTCAATGGAATCAGGGTTATCGAGTAGAAAACCGATTGATTGCAGGCTAACTCGTCCGCTTAATTCTTCAGTCGTATTGTTATGAACAATAGCGGATATTTCTACATGGTCGCCCACGACTAAAAATCTGGGAGTGACGGGGCGAATGAGAACATCTTTGGTGCTCACAAGTTCTAGTTCCGCACTGCCCACGCGCGTATCTGTGCTTATGCCGCGCAAATCTATATACCAAGTTGTGAGATTGTCGGGCAAAATAATGCTAACTTGTGCCTGACCATTTTCATCGGTGATGATTTCCGCGTTCCAATAAGCGGTATCGGGGAAGTTATCGCGCACAACTGCGAGGTCTTCGCCTGAGCCGCCCCCCATGCCCCCGCCATAATCAAGGAAAACGGCGTAAACGCTATCTCCCGCCATGGAGAGAGTGGTATGCACGCCCAACCCCGTATTTTCATAAAATTCTTCCTCAATGGGAACTGAGTTAGGACCAGCTAATGCGAGGGATGCCAAATCGACAACCGCGAGAGAGAATTCGCCTTGCACCGGTTTCCCATCCGAATCGGTGACTTGGATTCCGAAAGTGACTTCGCCCCCCGGTTCCGAGCGCATGGGTTGAGAGGCGATATTCACGTTTAGAATCTGCTCGGCAGATGAGATTTTGATTTCTGTATAGCCCACACGAAAATCTTGCGCGCCCAGCAATATAACGGACAAGTAGATATTCGGGGCATCCTCTTCGCTGAGGGGGAGAGCGTAGGTTGCGCCACCCGCCCCCACGTTAATAATTTCCGATTTGTGAATTGTGCCGCGCTCAACCGTAACGAGGGCTTGCGCTTCTGTATCGAGGGGGTTGGGGATAAATATCTGCGCAACATCGCCGGGGATATATTCATCGCGGGATACGGTGAGTTGGATATGTTGTTTGGGTAAATTAGGATAGAGTGCTTTGTCTGCTCCCGTAGCCCAAATTAGAATTTGCGTGGAGGCATTTCCACTGCTCACTTCGAGGACGTAGGTGCCGGGTCTTGGCGGGATGAAAGAGAGACGCGCCGCGCCATCGGCACCGGTTGCTAAATCCACTTCGCTGACGGTGGTATAGACGGGGAGGTAGCTGTCGGCGGTATCCTGTTTTTCCCATGTGACTTGCTGAAAAAGGGCATGCAAGTTTTGGGTGGCGCGCGGTGTATTTGCTATATCTACGGTTACTACGTCAAATCCCATTTCTGTTTCTTCGCGTCCAAACCAGAGATCGGCGCGTAATCCGATATAAAATTCTTCGGGATGTGCCAAAATGCTTTCGCGCGTGCTAACCCACTGCCCACTATCTTCGGTGGCAGTGATTTCGAGGGTCAATTCACGCGTGCCTTCCGGAATATCCAATTGGTCAAAATCGAGGGTTAAAAGTCCGTTGGCATCGGTAACGCCCTCGCCTTCTGCGAGGAGGTCGCCGTAATAGCCAAAATCTGCCCCATAATTAAGCCAGCCGAAATCAAGCTTGCCAACGCGATAATTGGGGATGTGGAAATAGGATTTGTCTTCGTAAAGTATCCAGTTAACGGGGAGATCGCTTGCGGGGGCAGAAAAATAGTATTGCGCTGAAATTTCCGCGCTAAAACTTTCACCCGTTTTGAGGGATTTGGGCATCATCTCTAGGGAGAGATTGATTTCAGGCTTGCGGTAGTTGGCGACCTGAAAATTAGAAGAAAAATGGAGTTCGCTGTTGTAGAAGGAATAATAGCCGGGCGGCGCGTCTTCGGGAATTAGATAAGAACCGTGCGCTGTGCCGTATTCTGAGAGGGTGGGGTTGAGGGATGTTAGATTATCGCCAAATCCGTTCGAGATTGTGAGCGGAAGCGAAGTTTGCGTAGGTGCGTTATAACGCCCGTCATAAGCCTCGCGCAGGATCGCTCTAAAATATACGGTTTGTCCGGGGCGGTAGATGGGGCGGTCTGTGTAAAGATAAACTTGGGTGTGCGGCGGGCGGGTATCTTCACTGAGCCCAAATTGCCAAGAGGTAAAATCTTCGCCCCAAGTGGATGAACCGAATCCAAAATTGTCATCGCCCGGTTTTCCGAGCATGGCATAAAGTTTTTGATATGCATCGTTCTGCACGGGAATTTCGCCATGCCATATCCCCATATCATCGGTTATGCCCTCGGCGATGACGGTTCCCGCTTCATCGTAAATTGTGACGGGTTGTCCCAACATGCGTGCGCCTGTATCTAATTCTGTTGCCCAAACAAGCGCATCCGTTGCACTAAATTTGAATACCAAATTCACATTGCTGGCAATAATAAAGTTGGGCGATTCGCTCCCCTCTGCACCCGTTCTCCAAAGAAGCAGGGAGTATATATTCGGTTGAAGCGAATTTGACTCCGGCGCAAGAGCAATGCTAAAGGTTTCGCTTTTATTATCCTCCGTAGAGAGATACTCCCGCCAAGATTTACCGTTTACAGGTTGATAGTTTTTACGCATTTCATAGCCACCATCCCCAAAGAGCGCGAAGAAATCCGTCAACGGGACTTCGCCTAAAGTCATACTCACGCTGGGGACATTAATAGATTGAATATAAAAGGCAGGTTCATGCGCAGAAGTGAAGTAAAAAGGTGAGCCAAGATAGGGGAAAGTGATTTTCGGTTCCGGTCGAGGCGTGGAAAAGAGAAAATAAAACTCTTCGCCTAATTCTTGCCCCCAAATATCTTTTAACGCCGGATCAACCCTAACTGTATAGTAAGTTTCATGCTCAAAATCCCCGCTAAAATGAATCCCGTTTTCGTAAATGTTCACAACGAAATTTGAGATTGCCGGTTTAATAGAAACATAATCTTCTATATTTTTATCATCTATAAGAGTAGAAAAGAGAATATGCCCTGAAACATATTCATCCGTCACGCCTTGTTGCTTTGGATCAGTCGAAACAACTGCAAAATTAGGTGAAGAATAAACCTCTACTTTCCATTTACTTGCCAGAGGCGTACCGCCTTGCGCTAAAGCGTCTTCGCTTAAAAGAAAATGATAAATGCTATCTCTCGCCAGCAAATCATCTACAATAAAGGTGACCGAGCGCGCATCTTCCGCCCACTTGAATTTTCCGCTAACTTCCACACCCTCATCGTCACGCAAAGAAAAATTGGCTTCCACGCTGGCTTGATCCATGGGCTGATTAAAGGTAAAAGTCCATTCCAAATCGAGGGGCAAAGGGATTTCCGTTGAGGGGCTAATTTCTAATAAACGCGGGTAGGCAGTTGTAAAAGACCAATTATCGGCAACAGCCAACGAAGTCCCGGCAACGCTCGTCAATTCGGGATTTAAGGTCGCGGTATAGGTTATTCCGCCCCCTAAAGCATCGGGATAAAAAATATAAGTGCTCGTATTTAACCATTCGCCGCGCCCAGAAGCATTCGGTTCCAAATCAAAGGCAACCGGTAAAAATTCCGAATCCGCGCCCAGAGAAACTACAGGCTGATTAAAACTAACCACCACCGCTGAATCTACACTCAAGTCCAGACTACCCTCTTTGGGTAAAACCTGAACGGGATACAGAGACTCGGCTGTATAAAATGAATAACTAAGAGATTCGGGTAACGCACTCCCCAAAGCAGATTCTGCACCCGCTTCGAGCGCGATATTTAGGCTTGCTCCCGCCTCCAAAGATTCGCTTGGCGTAAACTTAAGTGTGGCATCATCCGCCCACGCAAAATTTCCCGGCACAGCCGGTTCAACATGCAACGCGCCCTCCACAGACGCGTGGTTCATGGGCTGATTAAAATAAAACACAATCTCTTCCTGCAAAGAAATGCGACTTCCGTCCAGCGGAATCGTCTCCACGACCGCAGGTGGCAAAGCCATCCCCTGAGACTTAGTCGGCGTAGCCAAAGCCTCTTGCGGAATATCTGTAGCCCCATTGGGTAAAGTAATCCCGTCCGCCAGCGAACAAGCCGAGATAATCAGCAAAAAGAGAATGAGAATAAGACCAAACTTATAATTAAGACGCGAAAAGATGTGCATGAGAACCTCACAAAGTGTGGTGGGCGAAATTTCCGTAGTTACTCAAAATAAAGATGTGATGGCTTTTGCAAGTAGGGCGGACGGCCATCCGCCCCTACGCGTAAAACGTATGATGCAATACGCAATAATTCACCACCAAGATTTTGAGCAATTACAAATTTTCCTTCATTATACTCTGAGTGGAAAAGAGCGTAAGGGGTTATACTATACTTTCCAAGCTTCAATGGAATAACAATGAGGCTACTGTTCCGCCTCAACGGTGACCATCGTCATTTTTGCTCAAAAACTCAAAAAATTGTGCTAAAAAAACATATCATCCCCCTCCTCCTACTCATCCTCCTCACAGGATGCGCCCCCAAAGAGAACCTCCCCGCGCCCATAGCAACAAAAGAAATCGTTGAAGAAAACGCGCCCCCAGCCCCTACCCAAGAAAACTACACTGAAATCCGCTACGCCCTGCTCGCACCCCACACCGAAGAAAACATCTGGTCGCTTTTCGATGAAAAAGGTGCATCTTACGAAAACTACGCCACACAAGGGATAAATTATCCCCGCCTCTATCAGCTTACGCCACCCAACAACGAACTCACGCCCCTCCTCGCCGATGGCTTCCCCACCCCATTCACGCAAGAAGGTGCATATTTTGTTTCAACAGTCACCCTCCTCCCCGATCTCAAATGGGAGAATAACACCCCCCTCACCGCCGAAGATATTGCCTTCACCATCAATACCGCCCTCGAATTTCAACTTGGACTTAATTGGGCAAAATTCTACAATCCCGCAAAACTCCATCATGCCGAAGCCCTCGATTCACAAACCCTCAAATACTATTTCACCACCTCGCCCAACGTAGGCGATTGGCAATACGGTGCGCTCATTGGCGTATTCACCAGCCAAAGTTATTGGCAATTGAAAATCGAAGAAGCCCAATCTCTTTTACCGCCCAAAGAAAACAATCCCGTCGTAGCAGAAAGCCAAGCCAAACTTAGCAACCTCCAAACAGAAGAAAAAAACATCACCGAAGCAATGGCAAGGCTCGAAAAAGACAGCACAAAATATCGCCAACAAAAATTACTTCTCGATGAAAATCTAAACGAACAAAACGTACTTCTAAAGAATATAGACAATGCCCAACGAGAAGAAAGAGAAAGCTATATCGCCGCACGCCTAGCCCTTTACGCACTCCCCCCGTCAAAAATTACGCTCACCGAAAATTACCCCGTTTACTCTCGTGAAGAGGCAATAAAAGCACTCCTCAACAACGAAATCGATTTTATTCTCAGTCCCCAAACCCTCACCGATCAGGAAATCGAGCAACTCTCCACTGACTCAACCATCTATTTTCTTGAAAATCGCAAAAACGACCTCCGCTTTTTGGCTTTTAATCATCGCAAAAAACTATGGGATGATGTGGCATTGCGTCGCGCAATTTCTTGTTTGATAGACCCGAAAATTCTTGCTAACGAGAAATTGGAGGGGCGCGTCGTTCCGGCATTGGGCTGGGTTGCCCTCGAAAATATCGGATGGCACTCAAGCATCATCTCCCCCCCCTGCGCCGGAATGGACGCGGACGCGCGTCTCTCCGCGGGGATGCGTATCCTGCAAGAGGCAGGCTATGCTTGGTCGCAGGAACCCACCCCAAACCACGCGGGGAGCGGACTTCTTCTTCCTTCCGGGGTAGTGTTCCCGCCGGTCACAATCCTTGCCCCGCGCGAAGATCCTTTCCGTACAGAAGCCGCATCTTATATTGCAACTGTGGCGCACAATCTTGGTATTCCGGTGGAAATAAACAGCATCCCCGCCGATGATCTTTTTTTTAAAGTTTACGGAATCAGCGATTACGATTTGGCAATTGTGGGCTGGCAACTCTCACCCTACCCCGATTATCTGTGCGGTTTTTTCGCCGCAGAAAATGCCTATTATTATAACGACCCGACAGTAAATGAAAAATGTGATGAGTTTTTGCAAATAAGCGACCCCGCACTCGCACGCGAAAAACTATTTGAAATCGAAATTTTGCTTTGGGATTCTCTGCCAGCCGTGCCGCTTTTTTCCAGCAAAATTACCGAGGCATATAGAAATTTTCCGCTCCCCTTTGAGAATTACTTGGGCGGTTTTGCGCCTACGTTCTACCGTGTGCCAATTTTTTTAGAATAAAGCAGAAAATTGCAAACAAATCGCTTCTCACAACTCCCAAAACTTTGCTATAATCCTATATTATTTTTGTGATTGTTCAAAACCTTAGTGGTGCATTGCATCTTAAAGATGCCTTGCAATTACGATTCTCTCCGAACCGCAACGCATTTTGTCAAATGCAATGCAGTTCTACCTTTAAGCAACTACTTATTTTCATAACTGAACTGCGCAATTAGTCAAGGGATTTTTCTTATGACTCATCGTATTTTGATTGTTGACGATCATCGTGATGTAATTCGTTTGCTTCACTCTGCCTTAGATTCTCTCGAACATGAGTTTGAGATTATAGAAGCTCCGTCCGGAGAAGAGGCTTTTTTAGAAGTTTCGCAGGGAAAAATCGATCTCGCGGTAATTGACTATCTTCTGCCCGGCATGTCCGGCTTAGAATTAATGGCAAAAATTGCCGCCCGCAATGCAGAAGCGCAAGTTATTTTGATTTCCGGCTCTAAAGAAAGAAAAATCCGCAAAGAGTTACGCAATGCAGGCGCATTTGCCTTTTTTGAAAAACCGATTTCATTAACCGATTTTCTTGATTCCGTTGAACGTTGTTTGGGATTAAAAAGAACAGTCCTTCCTGCCGAAGACGAGAACGAAGGGGATGCAGATGCACATAAAAACATGTCCGGTTTGCTTGCCAAATTTCGTCAAAATATGGATGCGCAGGTTATCTTCTTGCTTTCAGATCAAGGTCATGTTTTGGCAAGAGCAGGCTCACTTACAGACAGCAGTCTTGAGGCTTCGCTTCTTTCTGCGCTGATGGGCATTTTCCGCGCCGGACAAAAAGTGTCCGGATATATTCATCAAGAAACCCCCTTAAGCTACCATATTTTCCCCGGCGGCGACCAAGATGTTTTGCTAGTTCCTGCTAATAATGCCCACGCCCTCATTGTTGCCGGTGAAAAACTCGCCGCTCGCAAAAAGGTACTTGATTTAACAGACGCGTTAATGATGCTTAAAAGCGAAGTGGAGCATGTACTTGATGCAATGGGCGTTACCCGCCCATCGGTAGAAGAGATGGACGAATATCTCGAAACAGAAGATGTTCCCGAAGAGCAAATAGAAGACGCAATCACTTCCGATGAATTAGATGCTCTCTTTCAACAAAAAACAAAAATCCAGACCGATGAAATTACCTCATTCTGGGATGACGCAGTAGACGCGCAACAAACGCAAGAAGTAGATGCCGACAAACTCTCTTACGAACAAGCGCGTCAACTGGGATTAACACCCGAAAACAACCCCTAAAACTTTTGCGTTATTTTTCTCCCTATGATAGAATACCGTCCGCCCGAATGGGTGCGTCTATCACGAAGGGGCATGGTGCAACGGTTAGCACACCGGCCTTTGAAGCCGTTGATCTTGGTTCGAATCCAGGTGCCCCTGCTAAAATTTTATGCAAGAAAAAAAACAAGCCTTCATCCGTTGCCTTTGGGAACAGATGAAGGCTTGTTTTTATTAACCGCGAAGCTAACGCGATAACACAACAAGCATCTCTTTTTGAAAATTGCCAAAACTCAACCATTTGAAGGAAACACTATGAAAACAACCGCCATCATCCTCGCCGCGGGGCAGGGAACCCGTATGAAATCTGACCTTCCCAAAATTGTGCACCCTGTATGCGGAAAGCCGATGATTTGGCACGCGCTCCAAGCTGTAAAATTTGCCACGACTGAAAAGCCAGTTTTAATTATTGGACACGGTGCAAAGCAAGTACGAGATTTAGTGGGTGATAAAACTGAGTATGTCGTTCAGGAAGAAAGATTAGGGACGGGACACGCGGTACAACAAGCAGAATCCCTGCTGAAAAATTTTGCCGGTATGGTGCTTGTGAGCAATGCCGACATGCCCCTTCTGACGCGTGAGACCCTCTCCCAACTTGTTGCGCGACAAAAAGCAAATACGGGACCCGTCACGATGCTAACTGTCATCGCGGATGACCCGCGCGGATTTGGTCGCGTTGTGCGCGGTGAAGACGGGAGCGTGCGAGCCATAGTTGAAGAATCAGATGCAAGCGATGAGCAAAAAGCGATTAAAGAACTTAATGCCGCCGCTTATTGCTTCGATTCAGAATGGCTTTGGGGTGCACTCGCCAAAATCCCGCTCTCGGCGAAGGGAGAGTATTATCTCACCGATACGGTTGGGCTGGCAGTAGAGGCTGGCTTAAACGTGGAAACGATTATTTTGGAAAATGCAGATGAGGCAATCGGCGTTAATACCCGCGTCCATCTATCCGAAGCAGAAAGCAAGATGAGGGCACGCGTGAATCGGCATCACCTCCTTAATGGGGTCACGTTGATTGACCCCGCATCCACCTATATTGGCATGGATGTGAAAATCGGTCAGGATACGATTATCCAACCCAATACTTTTTTACGCGGAGAAACGAATATCGGCGCAAACTGTGAGATTGGTCCCAACACCATCATCACCGATTGCAAAATTGGCAACCGCTGTGAAATTTTATCCTCCGTGCTAGAAAAAGCCACTCTTGAAGATGATGTGGATATGGGACCCTTTGCCCGCTTAAGAAAAGGGGCATATCTCTCAAAAGGCGTTCACATGGGCAATTTTGGCGAAGTGAAAGATTCACATCTTAGCGAGGGGGTGAAAATGGGGCATTTCTCTTATATCGGGAATGCGACCATCGGTGCAGAGACCAATATAGGTGCGGGAACAATTACTTGCAATTACGATGGCAAAAATAAATATCACACGGAAATAGGCGAAAAAGTTTTCATCGGAAGCGATACCATGCTTGTTGCTCCGCTAAAAATTGGCAACCGCGCGAAAACAGGGGCGGGCGCAGTAGTCACAAAAAATATAAAAGAAGATACGCTCGCTGTCGGAATGCCGGCGCGGGCAATCAGAAAATTTCAGCACGATGAATAAAATTCTCGTGTCTCTTCGTGTGATTTTGTGGGTTCAAAAGGACTAAAAATTGATAAAAACTGAATGGGGTATTCTCATCATTACCCTGCTCCTCATCTTAGATTTGCTCATCGCCGCGACGCGCGTCAGTCTTTCCAATATGCGTCTCGCAAAATTAGCAGATCATAACGACACCAGAGCAAAGAGCGTTATCAAACTCATCGAGAGTTCTCGTTTGGGTGCGGTCTTGCGTTTAAGCCAAACCTTTATGCGTTTTGGCATCGCCATCTTGAGCTTCTCACTTTTAGAAGAATGGTTGGGCAATGTTCAACCCGCGTGGCTTTTTCAATTATTGGGGCTTATTTTAATAACCCTCTTCATGCTCCTCATCGAATTCACCGTCGAAACAACTGCGTTAGAAAACGCCGAAAAATGGGCTATGCAACTCGCATTCTTTGGGCGTATCCTACTCTTTCTATTCACTCCCTTTGTCATTTTGCCGCTCTTATTACTCAGCCCACGGCGCACTTCCATAGATTCTCTAACGCAAATGACCGAAGACGACCTTAAAATTTGGGTTGATTCAGAAGAAAATATAGAACTGGAGCCCGAAGAAAAACGCATGATCTCCGAAATTATAGACTTCGGAGAAACTATGGCACGCGAAATCATGGTGCCCCGCATTGATGTCATCGCCCTGGACGAATCCGAAACTACTCTCACCTCCGCGGTGCAAGTCTTCCTCGACTCCGGCTATTCTCGTCTCCCCTTCTACGCTGAGAGCATTGATAATATCCTCGGTTTCCTTTACGCCAAAGACCTCCTCGCCACCCTTCAATCAGAAGAAAAAGATGTCAACCTCCGTGCGTTACTGCGTGAGGCATATTTCATTCCTGAAACCAAAAAGGCTGATGAACTCCTCGCCGAAATGCAGAAAGATCGCCGTCATATGGCAATAGTGATAGACGAGTACGGCGGCGTCTCCGGTGTAGTCACCCTCGAAGACATCATCGAAGAAATTATCGGCGAAATTCAAGACGAATACGATGACCTTGAGGAAAAAGACTACGAAGAAATTAGCGAAGGCGAATACCTCTTTCGGGGAGGCATAGATTTAGACGATTTTGCCGACATCACCGGAAAAGAGTTGCCCGAAGGCGATGCAGATACCCTTGCCGGATTTCTCTACGAAAAACTGGGACGCGTGCCAAAAGGCGGAGAAAGCGTCCGCGAAAAGGGCTTGCTTCTCACCATCGAACAGGTTTCTGCCAGACGCATCCGCCGCGTCCGCGTGGTAGATGAAGGAATCTACTTAAAAAAAGAGAAAGAAAATGAGCAAAATAAAGAATAACTTTCAAGAACTAACTGCGCTCGCCAACGATATACGCAAAAACGCCTACGCAAAATACTCAAATTATGCCGTTGGTGCGGCATTACTTGGAAAAAGCGGAAAAATATACACCGGCGTAAATGTGGAAAACGCGGTCTATCCTCTCACAATTTGCGCGGAACGAGTCGCCATCTTCAAAGCCCTCTCTGAAGGCGAACGCGAATTTGAGGCAATTTCGGTAGTCACAGACAACGGCGGCTCTCCCTGCGGATCATGCAGACAAGTTCTCGCCGAATTTGGGCTAGATATAATCGTTTATATCGCCGATGGAGAAGAAAATTTGCTCGAAGAAACTACCGTCAAGGCATTATTGCCGCGCGCCTTCGGTGCAGAAGACTTGCCGCAATAAAATTATTCCTTTCACTCGAAGCGAATCTATCCATGAAATCTCCCCGTTCGTTCACCGTAGATGCTATTGTCCTCCGTCACCGCGATTGGGGCGAGGCAGACCGGCTACTCTCTTTATATACAAAACAACGCGGAAAAATCAGCGCGGTGGCAAAAGGCGCGCGTAAAGTTCGTTCGCGCAAAGCGGGACATCTCCAACCTTTCACGCATATCAGCCTCCAATTAGCGCGCGCCAAAGGACCCTATATCATCACCCAAGTTGAAACAATCAACGCCTATTTGCCTCTGCGAAACGATTTAACCCTCACGGGAAATGCCGCGTACCTTCTTGAACTGCTAGACCGCTTCACTTATGACGAAGAAGAGATAAATCAGCGCATTTTTTCCTTGCTAGAAAATAGTCTCTCCCGCCTAACGCGCGGCGATGATATTTGGCTCGTCATTCGTTATTATGAGATGCGCCTACTCGACTATTTAGGTTTTCGTCCGCAACTTTTTCACTGTGCAAATTGTCAGAAAAAAATAAAAGCCGAGAATCAATTCTTTTCTGCTGAGCAAGGAGGCGTCCTCTGCCCTCAATGCGGCATCGGGCAAACCTCCGCGCGCCCCGTCTCTATCAACGAGATTAAATACTTGCGCCATTTTCAACGTAGCTCCTATAAAGACGCAACGCGCGCTAATCCCGACCCCAAAACAAGAGCCGATGTAGAAATGTT
>CAZERH010000022.1:0-13527 GCA_964515535.1 uncultured Anaerolineaceae bacterium | reverse complement strand
GGTGCAAAGCGGTAGAAAGTCCCGCTGGTCCCGCGCCTACAATAATGAGGTCGTAGCATTTTTCCATCCCGGAATTGTACTTGAAAAAAGCACAAAAACTTAAATAGGCGATATTCTTGTCACACTACGCAGAATTTATGCTACAGAAAAACTTACTCTCACCCTAAAACCTCCAACTTAGCCAAACTCACCGCCAATCTTTTTATCCCCACGCTTTCGAAGACAATCGTTACGATCTCATCCTCCCCATCTGTGCGGGAGTTTAAGATAATTCCCTCGCCAAATTCCGGATGTCGGATTTTCGTCCCCATTCTGTAGGTTGATTCTTTGACGGGAGCAGGCTTGCCCTGAACTTTGTCGAAGGGTTTGGGTTGCGGGCGTTGCGGAGATGTCGATTTGCGCGCGGATGATGAGGATGTCCACCGTGCTTGGGGACGCGCAGAAGATCGAGATACGCTTCCCCCTATACGGCTTTTTCCCATCATTAATTCTGACGGGATGTCGTCCAAAAAGCGCGAGGGCAACATCCAATCGGTTGAGCCGTATCTGCGGCGTTCGGTGGCACGCAGTAGATAAAGCTGATTTTTGGCACGGGTGATGCCCACATAAAATAGCCTGCGTTCCTCTTCCATTTCTTCCGGTTCAGTAAATGTGCGGCTGTGGGGGAGCAAGCCGTCGTCTAGCCCCACGATGAAAACCACGCCATATTCCAGCCCCTTTGCGGCGTGCAGGGTGAGCAACGTGGCGGCATCTTGCCCCTCGCTGAGCGTGTCTTGGTCGGAGATAAGCGCAACCGTTTCGAGAAATTCTGTCATGGTGCGCTCGTCAAATTCTTCTGCCATCCGCCGCAATTCCATCACGTTTTCCCAGCGTTCTTCGCCCTCTTCTGAACCATCTTTGAGATATTCAGCATAGCCAATATCAAGCAAAATCTTATCGAAAAGCTCACTAATAGTTAGAATTTCGGACGACGCACGCCAATCAGCAAATAAGGAGCCGAAATTGGATAATTTAGACGCGGTGCGCGCCGTAAACTTCTCCCAAAACGGAGACTTTGTACCGCGAGAAAGCTCCAGTAGAACCACCCCCGGACTTGAGTTGGGTGCCTCACGAGCGACTTGGTAGAGCGTCTCTAACGCTTTCTTGCCAATACCGCGTCGGGGAACCCCAATAATGCGTGCCAGAGAAATTTGGTCGCTGGGGTTGTGAACAAGGCGCAAATAGGCAATCACATCCTTCACTTCACGCCTGCCATAAAAGCGTTGTGCGCCCACCAACTTATGCGGAATTTGGGCGCGTAAGAAAGCCTCTTCGAGAAGACGTGATTGAGCATTGGTTCTATACATCACCGCGCAATCGCTAAATTTTGCCGAGTTGCTCGATATAATCTGTAAAATCGTATCGGCGACATAGGTTGCTTCTTCATAATCGTTCCCCGCTTCAAAATAGATAATTTTATTCCCGGCACCGCGCTCGCTGAAAAGTTCTTTATGACGGCGATTGCTATTTCTTTTGATAACGCCCATCGCCGCATCGAGGATATTTTGTTTGGAACGATAATTTTGCTCTAATAAAATAATTTCTGGGTTGTGAAAATCTTTTTCAAAACGTCTTAAATTTCGATAATCGGCTCCGCGCCATGCGTAGACACTTTGGTCTTGGTCGCCCACGCAAAAAAGATTCCCGTGTATCGAAGCCAAATGCTTGATTAAGGTGTATTGCGCCATATTGGTATCTTGAAATTCATCCACCAAAATATAATGAAAGCGTTCGGCATATTTTTCACGCACAGCGGAATTTCCCTCAAGCAGACGTGCGGTGACGACCAGCAAATCGTCAAAATCCATCGCGTTATTTTCAATCAGCAATTCCTGATAACGCACATAAACGCGTTTTACCACCTCATCGCGATAGGTTGTAGTCGGAAAGGTATCGGGCATAATTAATTCGTTCTTGGCGTTAGAGATATAACCATGCACAGAACGCGGTCTATAGCGTTTATCATCTATATTCAATTCTTTGAGTGCTGTTTTTACCACCGTTATTTGGTCGTCCGCATCGAAGATGACGAAGTTTGAATCGTAGGGAAGGTGTTGGACTTCGCGGCGCAAAATCCGCACACAAACGGAATGAAATGTCCCCAGCATCAGCCCTTGCGCGAATTGGTTGCCGATTATATTCTCGACGCGTTCTTTCATCTCCCGCGCGGCTTTGTTGGTAAAAGTCACGGCGAGAATTTGGTGGGCGCGGACTCCTTTTTCGCCAATTAAATGAGCAATACGCTGGGTTAAAACGCGCGTTTTGCCTGAGCCGGGTCCCGCAAGTACGAGAACGGCACCATCTTCGGCGGTTACGGCTTGATATTGTTGGGGGTTTAGGGAATCGGGGAGAGGCATGGTTGTTTTTATGTAGGGGCGTAGCAATGCTACGCCCCTACAATTGCATTATTTCAACTCACTCGTACAATTCGGGCAACGGGTGGCTTTGATGGAGATTTCGGTAAAACAAAAACCACATTCTTTTGTGGTGGGTTCTGCGGGGGATTCTGCCTCTGCTTTTTTCGTTTTCTCTATATTTTTGATGAGTAAGAAAATCACGAAAGCGATGACGAGGAAATCTATAACGGCTTGAATGAACATGCCGTAGGTCACAACCGCACCGCCTACAGAGAAGGATAGCGCAGAGAAGTTGATTCGCCCCATAAAAATGCCGATGAGCGGCATCAAGATATCTGCCACGAGCGAGCTAATAATGGCTTTAAACGCGCCACCGATGATGACCGCGACTGCCAAATCCAGCACGTTGCCACGCATCACAAAATCTTTAAATTCTTTTAACATTTTTTACTCCTTCTTTTTAGAGATTGTAGCTAAAAAACGGTTTTTTTTGAATAAAAACGATTGTACCGTTCGGGGATATGACTGTCAACAAAACTCACCGAGAATAAAACTTGATAACCGGAGGAACGGGTTCCTTTTAGCCGGTTTCCGATGAATATAATCATTCGAAAAAAACAGACTGCAATCGCGTTATCGCGCAATAATCGCTTCGCGCTCAGGCCCATTGGTCACCCAACCAACTTTCACGCCGACTAACTTCTCCACCCGTTCCACATAGGCTTGCGCTTCTGGGGGCAAATCATCATATTTGCGAATGCCGCGAATATCAACACGCCACCCCTCCAGCGTTTCATAGATGGGGGTTACGCGACCAAGCTGATAAGAATCTAAATCATAATAATGCACCGATTTTCCGTCCAGTTTATAGCCTGTGCATATTTCTATCTCATCAAATGCGCTCAAAATATCCAGTTTTGTCAAAAAGAGCGCATCTATGCCACTAATCATGGTTGCAAAACGCACCACTTCCACATCGAACCAGCCGCCGCGCCGAATACGACCGGTAGTCGCCGCGACTTCGCTCAGGGTTTTTATGGCAAATTCATCATCGAAAATCTCTGTTGGCAAGGGACCTCCACCAACGCGGGTTGTATACGATTTAGCAATCCCAATAATTTCGCTAATCTCACGCGGAGGAACCCCCAAGCCAGTTGTCACGGCAGAGGCGATGGTGGTGGAACCGGTCACGAAGGGATAAGTTCCCCAATCCGTATCCAAGCAAGTCCCCATTGCTTGTTCTAGCAAGAAATTTTTGCCGTTTTTCAAGCCATCATGCACAACGGGGAATAATTCTCGAATAAAAGGCTTTAATTGTGCATAATAGCCCATATATTCATCGTAAATTTCTTCAAATCCTAAAGCCTCCCCGCCCAGCGCAATAATAATTTTATTTTTGAGCGTTAATTGCATCTTTAATCTTGAAGAAAAAATCTCGCTATCGGCAAAATCGCCCCAGCGGATGCCGTTATAACTGACTTTATCGGCAAAAGTCGGTCCTATGCCGCGCCGCGTTGTGCCTGTAGCACCCTCGCCTTTGGCATCTTCATAGAGACCGTCTAAAACTTTGTGGTAGGGCATAATCACATGCGAACGGGGGGAAATAAATAACCTGTCTTTCAAGACAACTCCCGCGTCTTCTAGCGATTTCATTTCCTTCAACATCACCGCCGGGTCCATCACCACGCCGCCCCCAACCAAACAGGTCACGTTGGGATAAAATACGCCGGAAGGAGTCAAGTGAATTTTGAATACACCGTATTCATTCACAATGGTATGACCGGCATTATTCCCCCCGTTATAACGCGCCACATAATCAAAATCACCGGCAAAAGTATCAATCGCTTTGCCCTTACCCTCGTCTCCCCATTGTGTGCCTAAAACAATTCTAACGCTCATTTTTCCTCACTTTTTAATACCCGCTCTGCAATTTCTTCCGCTAAACCAAGATAAGTTTGCGGGGAAAGTGCCAATAAGCGGGATTTAATAGATTCGTCTACCTCCAAATTCTCTATCCAATTTAGATAAGATGCAGAAGTGATTTTTTTGCCGCGTGTCAGGGATTTTAACTGCTGATAGGCGGAGGGGATATTTGCCGAGCGGAGGATGGTCTGCGCCCCTTCTGCCACCACTTCCCAATGCGATTCCAACGTGGACTTTAGGCTTGCTCTGTTCCCTTGGACTCTATCCAATCCCTTAACAATGCTCTGCCATGCCACCAGCGTATGCCCCAGTGCCTCCCCAAAAGAACGCCGTACCGTAGAATCAGAGAGATCGCGCTGTAAACGCGATACCGGTAATTTGCAAATATATTGCTCGAAAAGCGCGTTTGCCAACCCCAAATTTCCCTCCGCATTCTCAAAATCAATCGGATTAACCTTTTGCGGCATGGTAGATGACCCGACTTCGCCTTTTACCACGCGTAATTTGAGCATATCGTCACTGATATATCGCCACATATCCTGTGATAAATCAAGCAGGATGCCATTAATCAGTTGCAGTATCTGAAAATACGCCAGCCAATTATCGTAGGGGATAATTTGTGAGCTGATTTTTGTCGGCTCAAGACCTAAATCGCGCAAAAATTTTTCGCTGAAGTTGAGCCAGTCCACTTTGGGTGCGCCCACAACTTGGGCATTATAGTTGCCAATTGCCCCGCTCCACTTTGCCTCAAAACGATGATTTAAAAGTTTCTTGCGTTGTTTTTCTAGGCGCGCCACAAAAACGGCAATCTCTTTGCCAAAAGTGGTCGGTACCGCAGGTTGACCATGAGTCCGCGCCAGCATGGGCGTAGATTTGTACTCACGGACAAGATTTCTCAATTTGGCAATAATCTCATCCAGTACGGGGATAAGGATGTGGTCGCGCGCGTCGCGCAAATCTAATGCTTGGGATGTTTGGTTAACGTCCTCGCTTGTCAGCCCAAAATGAAGATAGGGAAGGCAATCAAGTAAAGAGCCACGCGCGAGGCGTTCGCGCAAAAAGTTTTCGATGGCTTTGAGATCGTGACGGGTAATCTCCTCGAGTTTTTTGACACGCTCGGCATCTTCCAAAGAAAAATCGGTAGAGAGTTTATGAAGAAAATCTAGCTTATCTTGAGAAAAAGGACGTATTAAATCTGTCTCTTGTGCAAGCGCGATTAGGTAGGCAATTTCAAGGCGGGCGCGGCTACGAATATAGGCAAATTCAGAGAAATATTCACGAAGAGGGGCGGTAATATGGACATAACGTCCATCAAGAGGGCTAGAGAAAGTAGCGATTTTTTCATATTCTCATTATATCATTGTGGTTTATAATCACGCTGGTTGGGACTTTCATTTTTGGACAAGAAAAGAGGGTGCGACGCACACCCATCTGAGCGAAAGTCCTAATAGAGAAGATTTTAGGTACGCAAAAGGAAAATATGATGAAAATTCTGCCCGATACCGCTTTAACCTATGATGATGTTTTGCTAACACCCCAATACTCTAATGTGAAATCACGCCGAAAACTCTCTACACGCACAAAATTAACCGCGGGAATTTCTATGCAAATGCCCATTGTCTCCGCGAATATGGATACCGTGACAGAAAATAAGATGGGTATTGTAATGGCGCGTGTAGGGGGCATAGGATTCATTCATCGTTTTATGACCATAGACGATCAAGTAAAGCAAATTCAACGCGTAAAAAAAGTAGAGTCTTTTGTGGTGGAAAGCCCGATTACGCTCAATAAAAAAAGTAGCGTAGGGGACGCATGGCGTTTGGTTGAGGAAACAGACACCGGCGGGATTGTAATTGTAGATGATGATTATCGCGTGGTTGGGATTGTGACTACGCGCGATATGCTTTTTGAAAACCATTATGACCGCCCCATTACCGAAATCATGACTTCAAAAGTGATTACCGCACCGGTAAATACGCAATTGAAAGAAGCGGAGAAATTTTTTCATACATATCGTATAGAAAAACTCCCGCTGGTTGATGAGGACAATCACCTAAAGGGCTTGATTACGCTCAAAGATATTATGAAGATTGCCAAATATCCTACCGCAACAAAAGATAAGCGAGGGCGTTTAGCTGTTGGCGCGGCGGTAGGGGTGAAAGAAAGCGAACTAAAGCGTGTAGAACGTTTACTCGAGGCAGGCGCAGATGCGATTGTGGTGGATATTGCTCATGGAGATTCAGAGCTAGAAGTAAATATCGTCAAGCAAATTCGCAAGAATTTTCCTCAGACGCAGATTGTTGGGGGGAATGTTGCAACCGGAGAGGGAACGCAACGTCTGATTGATGCAGGTGTGGATGCGGTGAAAGTTGGGGTTGGTCCCGGCTCAATCTGCATTACGCGTATTGTTGCGGGAGCAGGGGTGCCACAATTAACGGCGGTGATGCAATCGGCTGAGGTCGCTCGTCCGCAAGGTATCCCCATTATTGCCGATGGTGGCATTCGCACTTCCGGGGATATTGTTAAAGCATTGGCGGCAGGGGCATCTTCGGTGATGGTGGGCAGTTTGCTGGCTGGCGCGGACGAAAGCCCCGGCATGGTAATGACGCGCAAAGGTCATCGCTATAAAGTCTCACGCGGTATGGCTTCTCTGAAGGCAAATTTGGCACGCAAAGCACGTGAAGGCAAAAATGATATTAGCAAAGAAGAAATTGAAGAATATGTTTCGGAGGGTGTAGAAGCCTCAGTCCCTTACCGAGGCGCGGCGCGAGAGATTATCAAACAACTGGTCGGAGGTTTGCAATCCGGAATGAGCTATACCAACGCACACAGCCTAGAAGAGTTATACGAAAAAGCGCGTTTTGTACGCATTACGCCTGTTGGACTAAGAGAGTCACATCCGCATGATGTAGAGGTGATGTAGGCGTTAGTTCTTAAGAATGCGGAACAATAGAATTAGCCTTGCGTTAAAATATAATAACCAAAAAGGCTCCCTTCCTTAAGGCGAACGAGGTCTTACAGCCTATTTTCGATAGCGTCTTTATATCGCACGATTTCAATCATATATTTATCCGAAAACAAAATTGTTTATAGAGTATACTAACCGAGAGAATTTAGCCATATTTTTATCTTCACATCAAAAAATATGAGAACAAAAAAGCGCAAAACGCATTTAGTGGGATTTTTTCTTTTCTTATTGATGGGGGCACTTGCCCTGCTCAATACAAAAAGCGTATTTGCCGCGCCCGACCCTCCTCCAAAACCAGATCGCTACACGGCAATCACCATAGAATACACCAATTATGAATGGTGGCTCTTGCGCTGGGAAGATAACGAATTGGTCTGCGAAATTACCATTGAACACGAAAACCTCCCCACGTTGAGCGAAGTTTACGTCAATTGCGGCAAAGACATCTACAACGCGTGGATAGCACAAGATGCCTGTCCGTCCGAAATCATGACGAAAACCCCCACGGAATGCCCCGGCTACTATTTACATTTCATCTCCAGCATCCCTAAAGAACGGGAAGTAGCCATCACCTTGCCTCCCGCGCTTGTGTGGATAGATCTCAAAGATTGTATTTTGGAAGAAGGAACAAACCGTTGCGACCTCCCCCCTGAGCTTGCTTTGCGCGGAGATGAGCCGCTTGCCGGAGAAAAAGTTATTCGCATTAACGGCGAATTAGACGGGGTGCCCTTCTCTTGCGATTCTGCCACCTGCGAACTTCCTCTCACCGAAACAAATGAAGACGGAATCGACCTCATCTTCTGGGCAGATTCAAGCTACGGAGATAGTAGCTACCTCTTTGATGCACATTTACGCGTCATCTACGTCGAAGATGAAGAGAATGACGAAACTTTTTGGTATGTAGACGTACTTAGTTCTCAGTGGCGTGGGGAAGCCAATGCCAGTTGTGCCAAAACATGGAATGCCTTCCCGCCCGTTGGCGGAGTCCCCTTCTGGCTCTCCTCCCCTGAAAATATCACGGACCTCGAAACCGATAACGCTTACGCCTACCTCGCCGGAAACTTAATCTCAAATAATATC
Source organism: uncultured Anaerolineaceae bacterium (assembly GCA_964515535.1). Taxonomy (GTDB): domain Bacteria; phylum Chloroflexota; class Anaerolineae; order Anaerolineales; family Villigracilaceae; genus Desulfolinea. Next base: position 5,160 of record CAZERH010000022.1, on the reverse strand, counting down.
GTAGACGCTAGTCATTGTGCCGATTTTGGCGTAGACGAAAATGGTAAAGCCAACACCTGCGGACTCGAAGCCGCACAACCCGCAATCAGCGAATGGCAAAACCGCTTCGATATCCCCATCATAGAAGCCGCCGAAGAAACGAACGTTCCGGCAATCATCATCAAGAGACTCTTCGCCCGTGAAAGTCAATTTTGGCCCGGTGTATTCAATACAGGCACAGATATTGGCTTAGGACATTTAACAAATAACGGAGCTGATATTGCTTTTCTCTGGAATCCCGTCTTTTTTGAAAAATTTTGCCCTCTCATATTCACAGAAGATGAATGTAATGAGGGCTATCTCGGTTTAGATGAGACTCAACAAGAAAGAATACGCGGTGCACTCGTTTACAGCGTCAACGCCCTCGATGAAAACGCCCCGCACGGGGTCGATCTAAATCGAGCAGATTCGAGTGTCAGCGTTTTTGCCAACACCCTCTTAGGCAGTTGCGAACAAACCGGTAGCGTGATGCGCAACAACACAGCCAAAAGCCCCGGAACAACAACCAGCTACGAAGATTTATGGAAATTCACCCTCGTAGACTACAATGCCGGTGCAGGATGCCTCTCCTTAGCAATTGGCAAAACACTGGAAAAAAGCCAAGAATTAAATTGGGGAAATCTTTCATCTAATTTAACAGTTGTCTGTATGGGTGCAAGTGATTACGTTGAGGAAATCAGCCGGTAAATTTCTGGAGAAAATCCGCCAAATCTATCAATAAAATTATGGTAAACTTCCCTCTGTTGGGGAGTAGCCGCCTGCATATATGCAGAAGGGATTTGTCGTCAACACAGAGGAAACTCTCGGCAACCCAACGCTTTTAGCGAAGGCAAGACCAATACGCATTATAGGCGTGTTGGTCTTTTTAATAATTACAGATGGGTACCGCACTGTTTTTAATTTGAAATTTGATACCCGAGGTCTCAAAAAAATGATGAAGAATAAAGAATGGCACGCCTTAGATACAAATGAAGTCCTAAACCATCTTGCCGTCCACAAAAACGGGCTAAGCACAGCTGAAGCCGAAACCCGCTTGGCGCATTATGGGAAAAACCAACTCACAGAAGCCCCCCGCCCCGGATTTTGGGCGAAATTATGGGCGCAATTAAATAATTTTGTAGTCATGCTTTTGTTAGCCGCCGCGTTGGTTTCAGGCATTATCGGCTGGGAAGAATTTCAACACACGGGCGATAGTGCCGCCTTTGTAGAGCCGGGCGCAATTTTGCTAATTGTGGTGCTAAACGCTGTTTTAGGATTAATCCAAGAAGGCAAAGCCGAAGAAGCTCTTGCCTCGCTCAAGAAAATGTCCGCGCCCGATGCACAGGTTCTGCGGGACGGCAAACGCACCAACATCCCCTCGCATAATTTGGTGCCGGGCGACATCGTTTACCTCGAAGCCGGAAATTACGTTCCAGCCGATGTGCGACTACTAGAAGCGATTAATTTACGCGTAGAAGAAGCCTCTCTAACCGGCGAATCGCTCTCCGTGCAAAAAAACGCCTCCGCACAGCTCAATAAAAATGTCCCCATCGGCGACCGTAAAAACACCGCCTTTATGGGAACCACCATCTCCTACGGACGCGGGCGCGGCGTTGTCACCGATACAGGCATGAAAACCCAGCTTGGTCTCATCGCCAAAATGCTCTCTAGCGTTGAAACCGAAGTAACCCCACTTCAGAAAAAGCTAGATGAGCTAGGAAAAACCCTCAGCATTATTTCTCTCGTTTTAGTCGCCATCGTTTTTCTCGTTTCTGTTTTTAACCATACCAATTTCTCACTCCTCTTCCAAGCTCCTGTAGCATATTTTACAGAGTTCACCAAAGAAATTACCGAAGCCTTTATCATCGCAATTTCTTTAGCAATCGCGGCGGTACCGGAGGGATTACCCGCAGTCGTTACGATTTCGCTAGCTTTGGGCATGCGGGAGATGGTGAAACGCCACGCCCTTATCCGTAAACTTGCTTCCGTTGAGACACTTGGTTCTGCCACCATCATCTGTTCAGATAAAACAGGCACCCTAACCCAAAACGAGATGACCGTAACCCAACTTTGGGTGGACGGAAACTTTGTCAATATTTCAGGGCGCGGATATGCTCCCGAAGGCATTTTTTCAATCGATGAAAAAGAAATGAATCTCAAAAATTACCCTGCGGTACTTACCGCCTTGTGGTTGGGCGCGCTTAATAATGATTCACTCATCGAAAGAACCGGAGAAAGTGACGAAGAAAGCACCTACCGCATTGTAGGTGACCCCACAGAAGGTGCACTTTTAGTCGCCGCCGCCAAAACGGGAAGTGCCTGCCGCAACCTCGAAGAAGCATACCCGCGTGAAGGTGAAATTCCCTTTGACTCCGAACGCAAACGGATGATTACAATTAATGACATTGACATGCCTCGCGTAGATGACCTCTCCCCCTTCATCAACGAGCATTATCGCGGCTGGGACATAATCACAGTCAAAGGCGCACCAGACCGCGTCATCAATCTCTGCACCCAATATCAGGGCATAGACGATAAACCGCATCCCCTCACAGACGCGGCAAAAAAGCGCATTCTCTCAGCAAACGATAAAATGACAAGCAACGCCCTACGCGTTTTGAGCGTTGCTTATCGCCTAGAGAAAGATGTCCCCGAAGAAAACGTAAATATAGACGAACTGGAACGCGATTTAGTCTTTGTCGGCTTAATCGGCATGATAGATCCCGCCCGCACAGAAGTCCGCCCCGCGTTGGAAAACGCGAAAAAAGCCGGCATCCGCACCATTATGATTACCGGCGATTTCCCCAACACCGCCAAAGCCATCGCCGAAGATATTGGTCTCATGCGCCCCGGCAAACAAGTCCTCACCGGTGCAGATTTGGACAAAATTAGCGATGCAGACTTAATCGCCCAAATCGAAGAAACAGATGTCTTCGCCCGTGCCTCTCCCGAACACAAAATGCGAATCGTGGATGCACTGCAATCTAACGATGAAGTAGTCGCCATGACAGGAGACGGCGTAAACGATGCCCCCGCCATCAAACGCGCCGATATTGGCATAGCCATGGGCATCACCGGCACCGATGTTGCCAAAGAGACTGCCGAAATGGTGCTTACCAACGACAACTACGCCAGCATCGTAGATGCGGTAGAACAGGGACGCATCATCTACAGCAATATCCGAAAATTTGTCTTTTTCTTGCTCTCCAGCAACGTAGCAGAGATTATGATTATCTTCTTAGCCACATTAGCCGGACTTCCTGCGCCGCTAACAGCCGTCCAACTCCTCTGGCTAAATCTCGTCACCGATGGCGCACCCGCCCTCGCCCTCGCCATGGAAAAAGGTGACCCGGACGTGATGCAAAACAAACCCCGCCCCAAAAACGAACCGATTATCCACGGACCCATGCGCTTGGGCATCATCATCCAAACCATCACCCAAACCGGCGTGGTTTTGCTGGCATTCGCTTTGGGATTAATCTGGCATCTCGAAGCGGGCGCAAGTTTACCGGCAGGCGCAAATCCGTTTACCTACCTTTTGCAACACGACTGGAGCGGCATAGATGTCCAAACCGCGGAAACAATGGCATTCATTACCCTCTCTCTCGCCGAACTTTTTCGTTCTTATACCGTCCGATCCGAAAAAGCCTCGCTGTGGGAAATTGGTATATTTTCGAATCAATATATGCAATATGCAGTTGGGGTTTCAATAGTTTTGGTGATTTTGGTCGTCAATATCCCCTTTTTACAACCGATTTTCAATACCCATTTTTTGAAATTGAATGAATGGGGCGTGGTGATTGGACTTGCGCTTATTCCCGCAATTTCAGAAGAAATCACCAAATTTTTCTTGCGCAGAAAATCGTAGAACGATAGTTATGTCTCCCTTATACAGATTCAAAAAGCACCCGTTTCCTCAAAGAGAGCAGGTGCTTTTTTTAGTGGACGAAGTGCCGCGCGTGTTTTGGGCTAGGATGCCGCGTCCCAAGCAACTGCATTGCATTTGCAAAAATGCGTTACAGTTGCACCAAACGCGGATGAATGGCACGCAAGTTGAAACCACGCGCGGGGCAAGCTTTTCATCCATCCGGCAAATATCAGTTAGAAAATCACCAAAGCCTACGATATTAATCATTGACATTGTAGAGATGTTGGATTATTTTATATAAGATATTTTCAAACTCAAAAAGGAGAAAAATTATGGCTTTAAAGATTACAGACGAGTGCATTTCTTGTGGTGCTTGCGAACCTGAATGTCCCACCGAATCAATCACCGAAGGTGACGAATACTTCGAAATTGATCCCAATACTTGCGTAGAATGTGTGGGTCATTTTGATGAACCGCAGTGCATAGAAGTATGCCCTGTCGATTGCATTATTAAGCTCGAAGAGTAGTTTTTTTAGACTACTGAGATTCGATAAATGTCGAGTGTTTTAAAAACACTCGACATTTTTTGTATAATTGAGCAACGGTTTCGCACCGATTGCCAAGTTCTCTATCCCAATAGCCTCTCTCTTTAGAGCGTAAATTATGAAACTAAAAATCCTTACCCTCGGACCTGTCCAAACCAATACTTATATTCTGGCGGATGCAAATAACGAAGCCGTCGTGGTTGACCCGGCTTGGAACGGTGCAAAAATTGCCGATTTTGCCCTCGAATCCGGCTGGCAGATTAAAGAAATCTGGCTCACTCATGCCCATTTTGACCATATCGGAGGTATAGCAGAATTGGTTGCCGCACTTCCCAAAACCCCACCCGTTTATCTCCATCTGGACGATTATGATTTATGGAAAGAGGACGGCGGTGCAAAACGATTTGGTTTTTACATTGACCCGGGTCCTGAACCAACACCCCTCGCACACGGGCAAATTCTTCAAGTTGGCAATCTTGCTTTTGAAGTACGCCATACCCCCGGACATCGCCCCGGACATTGCGTTTTCTTTTGCGCCGATGCAAATATCCTTTTTAGCGGCGACCTTCTCTTCTATCGCTCCGTTGGGCGCACCGACCTCCCCGGCGGGAATTGGGCAACGCTCGAAAAAAGCATCCGCGAGCAAATTTATACCTTACCGGATTCTACAGAAGTTTTCTCAGGGCATGGCGAAAAAACGAGCGTGGGCGATGAAAAAACGAATAATCA
>CAZERH010000021.1:0-13702 GCA_964515535.1 uncultured Anaerolineaceae bacterium | reverse complement strand
AGCTCATTTTCTGATTTCAAGCTGTTTAAACGGGAGCAAGCCTAAAGCACGCGCGGTGCGGTATTTCATCCTATACAAATTTCTCGATTAGCCAATAAATTCCTGCCGCTATTACGGCTGTTGTGGGAATTGTGACTAGCCAAGCAACCATAATTTCTTTTGCTACACCCCAGCGCACCATTTTTATACGGTCTGCCGATCCAACACCCATAATGGAGGAGCTGACGACTTGTGTGGTGCTAACGGGACCGCCAACAACTGAGGCACCAAGAATCACAAACGCGGAGGTGAGTTGAGAACTAAACCCATGCACAGGGCGCACTCTGTAAAATTTAGAGCCGAGTGTTTTGATTAATTTTCGCCCTCCCATTGCCGTGCCTAGTGCGATTGCACCCGCGCTCATAGTAATTACCCAAATGGGAACTTCAAAACTGGGGATGACATTTCCTATGACCAACCCCAAAGTAATTACACCCATTGTCTTTTGAGCGTCATTTGTTCCATGACTTAAGGCTAAGGCAACGGCAGTAATAAGTTGAGATTTTTTGAAGAACTGATTGATTTTTGGGCTTGCTCCACGCGCAAAGAAGAAAATTATTTTTGTAAAAATATAGCCCAATACCAAACCGATAATCGGAGAGAGGAAAAGAGCGGTTAGTATTTTTTTCACCCCCTGCAATTCGATTGCAGATACCCCCGCACCCACAATAACTGCGCCTATCATGCCCCCAAAAAGCGCATGAGAGGAACTGCTTGGGATACCCAAAAACCAAGTTAACAAGTTCCAGAGAATCGCACTTAACAGAGCCGCTAAGAGAACATTAATCGTAATTGCCTCCGCCGAAACAACCTCATGCCCAATTGTTTCGGCAACCGCAACGCCAAAAATAAAAGGACCTGAAAACTCAGCAACCGCAGTTACACCCAACGCCATACGAGGGCTAAAAGCTCGCGAGGATATCATGGTCGCTACAATATTGCTCGAATCATGAATACCGTTTAAAAAATCGAAAATGATGGATAAAACAATCATCACGATTAAGACAGGAGTCATCATAATGCTCTCCTTAGCTTGTCTTAACGACGATATCCGCGATCAGGTTTGCCGCCTCATCTACGCGATCAGCGGCGTTACTAAGATGGCGCAATACTTCACGTCTCTTTAGCATCTCAAAAACATGATGCACATCTTCAGGACCACCAAAAATATCGGCAATGGCTTCACGGTAAACATTTTCAATCCGCGTTTCCATCGCTTTAGCTCGCTGAGAATGTTCAGCCGCCACCGCGGGATGCTCCGCAATGCGTTCCATCGCCATATATAATTCATAAGTAGCATCTTTTAAATGCGAAGTCATCCGCACCATAAAACTCGTTGGCTCTACATTTAACACATCCATTTCACTGACCGTGCTATAAGCATAATCAACGACATCATCAATTGAGCGAGACAGAGCAAAAATATCTTCACGGTCTATGGGGGTAACAAACGATTTATTCAATTCGGCAATTAAAATTCTACGCACTTCATCCGCTTCTTTTTCAATGAGTGTCAATTTCTCTGCCAACTCATGCTCATGCGAATCCATATATTTTTTTAAGGTCTCAACTCCCTGATGGGTCAAAGCCGCTTGCTCAATCAGCAAGAGAATAAATTTGTCTTGTTTTTTCTTGAAAATTTTAAACATTTTTGTTTCCTCTATCTTAACTTTAGTAAAATTTCGCTGGTTTCAATAATCTGAACGGCTATTTTACCAGCAGAAAGCTCTTGAAGTCTATTTTCGAGACGCTCAAATTTCTCAACTTGCAAACGAAGCGTCATTGTTACCTCTGCCGCAAAATCTTCATCCAGCACTTCTCCATCCAGCGATTTCACCAAAAGTTGAACTCGTTCAAAAAGTGGATAAGGAACCGCAATGCGCACGCTATGCGCCATCACCTTCTGCGCTCTCGGAACAATCGAAACGACCGCGTTAACAGCTTGGGTATACGCCTTCACCAACCCACCAGTCCCCAACTTAGGGCCCCCAAAATAGCGCGTCACAACCACCACCACATCCCCCAAACCACTACCTCGCAGGACAGAGAGTGCCGGTCTCCCCGCCGTTCCTGAAGGCTCACCATCATCAGAAGCATGTGCCGTAATAGAATTTCCGCTCCCAATCAAAAAAGCAGGAACATTATGCGTAGCATCGCCAAATTCTTTTCTGACCCGCCCAATGAAATCACGTGCCATATCCACGCTAAAAGCCGGAGCCAACGTCACGATAAAACGCGAGCCGCCAATAACAACCTCAGACCTCACTTTTTTTGCAGGAACAGGATAAGCCATGCAAAAGAGTATAATCCAATACACATAAATCAGCATCCCCCCCCTTAGACAACTCCTCAAATGTGAATTATCCGTTTCCCCACGCGTACTTCACGTCGCATAGAAAAAAATCACAAAATACGCAATACGCTACACAAAATTCAGGTAATTATTCTTTGCGAATTGTCTGGAATTACCTTCTCCAAAAGCATATTTCTCCCCCCTTAGGGCAACTTGACGCTCCTATTGTGTTGTGCTACTATCAATACTGAGAAGTCCTATGCTACGAGTAAAATAGGTCCTGTTTTAGAAAGAGGAGAACACTATGATGCCAAAAAAATCCGTATATATTTTAGTCACCATTTTGACAATGGCTTTCATCACTGTCGGTTGTGAGCGGTCTTATACTTCAATTGACGAACAAGCTACCCCCACAATAGAATTCCCCGGCGGAACTCAAGAAAATGATATGAACAGTCTCGCTACTATGGCCGCACAAACCGCTACCGCCCTTGCTTCCGGTGTTACGCCAATTGCTACAATTGCCCCTACAACTGGTGCTGGAACACCAGTTAATCCCATAGCACCTTCTCCCACTGGTGAAGCAGTTAACCCCATAGCACCCTCTCCCACCGCTAAGGCAGTTAACCCTATAGAGCCTCCTCCATCCGAAAAACCATCTTCCTATGTACTAGAACAAGGCGAGTTTCCCTATTGTCTTGCTCGCCGTTTCAATGTAGCCCCCTCTGAATTACTCAACCTCAATGGTCTTTCAGACACACAAGCGCGACAACTTCAACCCGGATTAACGCTTGCCATTCCTCAAGGTGGAAAAGTATTCCCCTCTGAACGTGCATTAAACCATCACCCTGACAGTTATAACGTCCCCCAGCCAATGACGGTATACGCCGTAGCCTGTTATTTCGGCGATATTTACCCCTCCGAAATTACAAACGCAAATACCATCCCGGATATTGATAATATCCCAACAGGCACAATTCTAACTATTCCCTAACCTACCTTTTTATAAAGACCAAAACACCCAAGAAAAAATTTTCTTGGGTGTTTTTTTCTGTAGTTGGAGAACAAAATGAAATTCGAACTCATAGATTCAGAAGAAGTTTTTGAAGGGCGAGTATTCACCATTCGCCGTGACAACCTACGAACTCCCGATGGACGAAGCACAAAATTTGATATTGTAGAACACCATGGTTCTGTAGTCATTTTACCCATAGATGAAGATGGAAATTTGCTCCTTGTACGGCAATATCGTCACGCGGCTGTGGACGATTTGCTCGAACTCCCCGCAGGCGTACTTGAGAAAAATGAAGAGCCGATTCTCTCCGCCGGACGCGAACTTCGCGAAGAAACAGGCATGGCTTCTGATAATTTGCTTGAGTTGGGAAAATTCTACCTCGCTCCCGGCTATTCAACTGAGTTAATGACCGTCTTCTTGGCAACCGATTTATACGAAAATCCCCTTGCCCCCGATGCCGATGAATTTTTATCTGTAGAGAAAATGCCGGTTGCCGATGTTTTCGCTCTTGCCGAAAAGGGTGAAATGCCCGATGCAAAAACATTAGCGGCTTTATTAATGGCACGCCCGCATTTGAAAAAATACTTGACGTAAAGAGCCAATTGTAAATTTCAACTCTTCACATATTGCACTTTATTTCACTAAACATGACAAGTCGCAGAGGCTTTATAGCTATAAATAACTAACAAAAACACGTCAGAAAGACTATACTTGGGCAGTGTTTTTAGATTTATTATTTCTCAATATGTTAAAGGCATATTGACTAAAGGAGCATCTATATGGAACGCAAAATTGCAACAATTGACGGTAATGAAGCTACCGCCAATGTCGCGCATCGCACCAATGAAGTGATCGCGATTTACCCAATCACCCCCTCGACCCCTATGGGCGAATGGGCTGATCAGTGGTCTGCCGATGGGCAGAAAAATATCTGGGGGTCTACACCGGAAGTTATCGAAATGCAAGCCGAAGGCGGCGCGGCTGGTGCCGTGCACGGTGCATTACAAACCGGAGCATTAACAACGACTTTTACCGCCTCGCAAGGTCTACTTTTGATGATGCCCAATATGTACAAAATAGCGGGCGAGTTAACTTCTACTGTTTTCCACGTTGCGGCTCGCTCTGTGGCGGCACAGGCTCTTTCAATTTTCGGAGACCACTCTGATGTGATGGGGGTACGCTCAACCGGTTTCGGTCTGCTTTCCTCCGGTTCTATTCAGGAAGCACACGATTTTGCGTTGATTGCTCAAGCCGCTACACTTGAATCTCGTGTTCCTTTCATTCATTTCTTTGAAGGTTTCCGTGTTTCGCATGAAATCAACAAAATTGAAATTTTAAACGATGATGATCTTCGCGCATTGATTGATGATGATTTGGTACGTGCCCATCGTGAACGTGGACTTTCACCCGACCGCCCCGCAATTCGTGGGACAGCACAAAATCCCGATGTTTTCTTTCAGGCACGCGAAACTGTAAACAAATACTACGATGCTTGTCCCGATATTGTTCAGAACGCAATGGATAAATTTGCTAAACAGGTCGGACGCGAGTATAAACTTTTTGACTATGTTGGCGCAGAAGATGCAGAGCGCGTAATTATTATCTTAGGCTCTGGCGGGGAAACTGTTGCTGAAACCGTCAAAAACTTAAATAACCAAGGCGAAAAAGTTGGCGTTATACGCGTTCGTTTATATCGTCCTTTTTCGGCGAAACATCTCTTGAATGCTTTACCTGCTAGTGTTAAATCTGTTGCTACTTTAGATAGAACCAAAGAACCCGGCTCAATAGGCGAGCCTCTGTATCAGGATGTGGTTACGGTCTTTAGTGAAAGCGTATCGTCCGGCACCGCGCCCTTTAAGACCTCACCAAGTGTAATCGGTGGGCGTTACGGTCTTTCATCCAAAGAATTTACCCCGGCAATGGTTAAGGGTATTTTTGATGAGATGCTGAGCGATAATCCCAAAAATCATTTCACAATTGGTATCACGGATGATGTGACGAATACCAGTTTAAGCTATGACTCAACTTTCTCTATCGAAGGTGATGATACCGTACGTGCCCTTTTCTTCGGACTTGGCTCGGACGGGACGGTTGGCGCAAACAAAAATTCCATCAAAATCATCGGCGAAGAAACCCAGAATTTTGCACAAGGCTATTTCGTTTACGATTCTCGCAAATCCGGGGCAAAGACGACCTCTCATTTGCGCTTTGGTCCTGAGCCTATTCGTGCGCCTTATTTGATTTCGCAAGCGAATTTTGTGGCATGCCATCAATTTAACTTCTTAGAGCAAATTGATATGCTCAAATATGCGATGGACGGAGCGGTTTTCTTGCTCAATAGCACTTACAGCAAAGAAGAAGTTTGGGATAAGTTGCCGCAAGAAGACCAACAAACAATTATTGATAAGAAGTTGAAATTTTATGTAATTGACGCTTACGATGTGGCGAAGAAAACGGGCATGGGGACGCGCATCAATACCGTTATGCAAACTTGTTTCTTTGCCATTAGCGGCGTTTTGCCCGCGGATGAAGCCATTGCGGCGATTAAGACCGCTATCAAGAAGACCTACATGAAAAAAGGTGAAGCGGTTGTACAGAAAAATTACGAAGCCGTTGACCAATCTCTTGAGAATTTGCACGAAGTTGATTACCCCGCTAACGTAACCAGCAAAATTACACGCCGCTTGCCCGTCCCCGCTCAATCTCCAAAATTTGTGAAAGACGTGCTTAGTAAAATGATTTTGGGTGAAGGCGATGACCTTCCTGTTAGCGCAATGCCCGCAGATGGGACTTATCCCTCCGGCACAACGCAATGGGAAAAACGCAATTTGACGCTAGAAATTCCTGTTTGGGAAGAAGACCTTTGTATTCAATGCGGTAAATGTGCTTTTGTTTGCCCCCATGCTGTTATCCGTCAAAAAGTTTATGAGCCTGAATTGCTCAACGGTGCGCCTGAAACCTTCAAGAGTTTGGATGCTAAATTTAGAGAATTGCCGGATACCAAATACACTATTCAAGTTGCTCCCGAAGATTGTACCGGTTGTCAGCTTTGTGTAGAGGTCTGCCCCGCGAAAGATAAAACAAATCCTGAACGCAAAGCCCTCAACATGGCTCCGCAACCCCCAATACGCGAAAGTGAAAGCAAAAACTGGGATTTCTTCCTCAGTCTACCTGAAGTGGATCGCACAAAAATCAACCTAGGGAATATCAAAAATTCACAGTTATTACAACCCCTCTTCGAGTTCTCCGGCGCATGTGCAGGTTGCGGCGAAACACCTTATATCAAATTGGTTACCCAACTCTTCGGCGACCGCACCATCATCGCCAACGCAACAGGTTGTTCGTCCATTTATGGCGGCAACCTCCCCACCACGCCCTATACGCACAACAATGATGGACGCGGACCGGCATGGTCGAATTCACTCTTTGAAGATAATGCAGAATTCGGTCTCGGTATGCGCTTAACCGTGGATAAGCAAAACGAATATGCTCGCGAACTACTCAATGCCCAAGTAGATATGATTGGCACAGAGTTGGTCAACGACCTACTCAACGCAGACCAGTCAGACGAAGCAGGCATTCAAGCACAACGCGCACGCGTTGAAACGCTCAAAGAAAAATTAGCAGGAAAAGATAGCCCCAAAGCCAAAGATTTACTCGGCTTAGCAGATATTCTTGTTGATAAAAGCGTTTGGATTATCGGCGGCGATGGCTGGGCTTATGATATCGGCTACGGCGGTCTCGATCACGTTCTCGCCTCCGGGCGCAACGTCAACGTCCTCGTAATGGATACGCAAGTTTATTCCAATACCGGTGGACAATCATCCAAGGCAACCCCCATCGGCGCAGTTGCCAAATTCGCCGCAGACGGTAAAGAAATAGCCCGCAAAGATTTAGGCATGATAGCCATGTCTTACGGCTACGTCTATGTCGCTCAAATTGCTATGGGTGCCAGTGACGTACAAACCCTGCGTGCCATTCGTGAAGCCGATGCCTTCAACGGACCTTCCCTCATCATCGCCTACAGCCACTGTATTGCACACGGATACGACATGAAAGACGGTTTAAATCAACAAAAACTACTGGTCAAATCCGGTTTTTGGCCCCTCTACCGCTACAATCCCGACAATGCCAAAGAAGGCAAAAACCCGCTCAAGTTAGACTCAAAAGCTCCATCTATCCCTGTTTCCGACTTTGCCTACAACGAAGCCCGCTTCCGCGTTCTCACCCAGAATAACGAAGAAAGAGCCGAAACCCTCATGAAATCCGCCCAAAAAGATACCGAAGCACGTTGGCATCTCTACGAGCAAATGGCAAAAATGAATTACGAAAAAGAAAAATAAAATCTGAAATTTAGACAAAAAAACCTGACCGGACTTGAAGACCGGTCAGGTTTTTTCTTTTAAGCGGATAAAATCCAAGCTACACACTTGTTTTAGGCTTGGTTGCTCTTAATGAGCCTCTTTTACAATTTAGCGTGATTTCATCACACCAATAATTAGAAGTTTCAATCGCAAAACTAAGCTAAAACGTGATGAGATTTTTCGTATTTAAACAAGACACAACATAAATATAACGGTATAATTGCGGTAATTTTGAACTGAAAGAGGTAGCATCCTCTCTCGTCTAAAAAGCACGCAGGTTGTTATGTGAACAATCCGTGCAGGATTTTGAAGTGAAGAAAATTCACTCTAAAATAATTCTATGATTGAAAAATCAAGGAGAAAGAAATGAAAAAAGTATTATTTGTACTATTCATGCTCACAGCTCTTGTGTTGAGTGCCTGTGGTGGAGCAACAACCCCACCCGCAGAAGAAGCACCTGCCGCCGCCGAAGCAGAAGAAGCCCCCGCCGCTGAGGAAGAAACAGTAGAAGCAACCGACAAACTTGTCATCTACTCCCCAAACAGCGACAACTTACTCAACTCCACTATCCCTGTTTTTGAAGAAATGTACGGTGTCGAAGTTGAAGTTATTTCCGCCGGAACCGGTGAAGTATTCAAACGCTTACAGAGTGAAAAGAATAACCCCTACGCTGACGTTGCTTATGGTGGTGCTTATGCAACCTACATGATTAACGCAGACCTTTTCCAAGATTACACTTCTGTCAATAATGACAATATCATGGAACTCTATCAGAATACCACTGGCTATATTACGCCTTATGTTCTTGATGGTAGCGTAATCCTCGTCAACAAAACACTCCTTGGCGATATTGAAATCAACGGTTATGCAGACCTTCTCAACCCTGAATTGGCTGGCAAAATTGTTTCCGCTAACCCCACAGCCTCCTCCAGTGCCTATGCTCACCTGACCAATATGCTTAACGCTATGGGTAACGGCGACTACGAAAGCGAAGAAGCTTGGGCATTTGTTGCCGACCTCTTCGCAAATACCGTTGTCATTGATAGCTCCAGCTCCGTTTGGAAAGGTGTTCGTGATGGCGAGTACACCGTTGGTCTTTCTTATGAAGATCCCAGCGCAACCCTCGTTCGCGATGGCGCAGATGTTGAAGTGATTTATATGGAAGAAGGCGTAGTTTACCTTCCCGCAGGCTCTGCTATTGTCAAAGATGCAAAGAATCTCGTCAACGCACAACACTTCATTGACCTCATCACCTCTGCTGAAATTCAAAACGCTTTCGGCACAACACTCACCAACCGCCCCGTAATGGCTAATGTTGAAACCCCCGACTACATGACCAATATCTCTGATATCAACGTTATCGAAGAAGATATGGAATATGTATATCAGAACAAAGAAGCCATTCAAGACCACTTCAAGGAAATCTTTGTAGCAACTCAATAAATCTCTAAGTTCATTGGGGGAGGTTGATTATTCAGCCTTCCCCGTTTTTTTAAGATGGAAACACTTCGCTCGTGATTTGGGCTGGCGTGTTGCATCCCAAACATCTTCTCGGCATAAGCGGGATGCAAAGCACGCCTACGTCAAGAAAATGTTGACCATCGCTACTCAAGTAGAAATCACGTTCGCCCCGAGATATTAAATCCCCCTAAAAGTTTTTAAGAAATTATCCTTTTAATCTTCCCGTATATTAAAATAAAAGAAGGTGCAATATGAGTGTTAATATAAAAATAAATAACGCAGTTAAAAAATTTGGCGATAATACCGTTATCTCAGACATCTCTATTGATATAAAAGATAGAGAATTATTCACTCTTCTTGGACCTTCCGGGTGCGGAAAAACAACCTTGCTCAGAATGATTGCTGGCTTTAACACAATTGAAGGCGGGGAATTTTATTTTAACGAAAAAAAGATTAACGACATGCAAGTTAGCCGCCGCAATATCGGAATGGTTTTCCAAAATTATGCCATTTTTCCTCATTACTCTGTGCGTCAGAATGTGGAATTTGGTTTAAGAAATCGAAAGCTCAACAAGGCAGTTATCAGAGAAGAAACAGATAAATTTTTGAAACTCATGCAAATATATGAATATAGAGATAGAAAACCGGAACAACTTTCAGGCGGGCAACAACAGCGCGTTGCGCTAGCCAGAGCGTTGGTGATTAAGCCGGATGTGCTACTGATGGATGAACCTCTGTCTAATTTAGATGCCAAACTCAGGCTAGAAATGCGTCAAGTAATTCGAGATATACAGAAAGAAGTTGGGATTACAACCGTATATGTAACACACGATCAAGAAGAAGCAATGGCGATTTCTGACAGAATAGCTGTGATGAACGAAGGAATTATCCAACACCTTGGAACGCCCCAAGAAATTTATCACCGCCCTAGCAATATGTTTGTGGCAACTTTTATTGGGCGAACAAATTTCGTTGATGCTCACTATCTAGATCAGGAAAAACTAGTAAAAGTTGCAAAATATAGTTTTAAAATTGAAAATATATCTCTTGAAAAAGACAGCGATGTTATTCTTTCGGTTAGACCTGAAGATTTTCTTCTGCACGAAGAGTCTAAAACTTCATTGAAAGGTGTTATTAAAGACAGTTTTTTCTTAGGACTAAATACGCATCAATTGGTAGAACTGCAACATAATAAACAACTGGTTGAGGTTATACGCGAATCATCCCTTGAGAATCAATTACATGTTGGGAACAGAGTTTCTCTATCAATAAAAGGGTATAAAGTAAACCTATTTTCAAAAGATGACAAAAAAAATCTTGTGAAAAGGAGCTAAACATGAACAGAAAACCAAAACTTGATCTTTGGACTGCGGTAATGTTTGGGCTTTTGGGTTTATATGGAATTTTTCTCATCTATCCCCTGATGAATTTGCTGGCTCAGGCGGTAATAGATAAAGAAACCGGTGCATTTACTTTAGCCTATTTCGTTGAGTTTTTCAGTACCCCTTATTATTTTAATACCCTACTAAATAGTTTTAAGGTAACTTTTTGGGTAACTATTCTCACCGTTATTATCGCTACTCCTCTGGCATATATTTTTGCTCGCTATGAAATAATGGGAAAGGGACTTTTAAGAATTTTAATCATACTTTCTTCAATGTCCGCACCTTTTATTGGGGCTTATTCATGGATACTACTTTTAGGGCGCAGTGGCGTAATCACTGTTTTCTTCAGAGACATACTAGGCATAACCATCCCAAATATCTATGGATTTATTGGGATTTTGCTCGTGCTAACTTTACAACTATATCCGTTAATTTTCCTCTATGTTTCCGGCGCACTTAAAAATGTAGATAACTCTCTTCTGGAAGCCAGTGAAAATTTGGGCGTTTCTGGCGTAAAACGTTTTTTTATTATCGTTGTTCCACTTATTACACCCACTCTTTTTGCCGGAGGTCTTCTTGTTTTTATGAGAGCGTTGGCTGATTTTGGTACACCTATGCTAATAGGTGAGGGGTTTAGAACTTTTCCCGTCACCATATTCAATGAATTTATCAGCGAGATAGGCGGAGACGATGGCTTTGCCTCTGCGATATCCATTGTAGCCATCATTATTACTACAATGGTATTTTTAGTGCAAAAGCATTTCTCTTCACGAAAAACATTTACGATGACTGTGCTTAATAAAATTAGACCTGAAAAAACTACCGGAATAAAAAACTTTCTTATTCACGCCTACTCTTATACACTAGTCAGCATTTCTATAATGCCCCAAATTTATATTTTCTATACATCTTTCAAGAATACACAGGGGCTAACCTTTGCCCCAGGATATTCTTTACAAAGTTATTACGATGCCTTTGACAAGGTTGGGAAGGCTATCTCTAATACCATTATAATCCCAGCAATATCCCTTGTTTTCATCATCTTTTTGGCAGTGCTTTTAGCTTATATCTCCGTAAGACGCTCTGGAATTTTCTCTAATATCTTAGATTCAATTTCAATGGTGCCTTATATTATCCCAGGTTCGGTCGTTGGTATCGCCCTGCTAATTGCATTCAATAAGCCCCCAATTATATTAAGTGGCACAATGATAATTATGGTAGTTGGGCTAATTATTCGCAGGTTGCCATACACCATACGCTCCAGTGCCGCCATCCTGCAACAAATTTCTATCAATATCGAAGAAGCGGCTTTGAGTTTAGGAAGCTCTAAACTTAATACCTTTTATAGAATAACAATGCCAATGATGGCGGCTGGTATCGTATCCGGCGCAATTCTAAGTTGGATTACGATGATAAGCGAGCTTTCTACTGCCATTCTCCTTTATACGGCGCGTACAGAAACGCTAACAGTAGCAATATATACACAAATTATTCGCGGAAACTACGGGATTTCAGCGGCATTATCCACTATTCTAGCTATTCTAACAGTCACCTCCCTATTGATTTTTAATAAAGTTTCAAAAGGTGGAGATTTATCTCTGTGATATAGCACTGGGATAAAGAACAGCAACGCACGCGATTTGGGCTTGCCCCCCATAATTTAGCATGGTTAAGGAATAATCTTTTGTTCTTCGCACTAAAACAGTCTAAAACTGCGTGAACATACTTTAAACAAAAAATCCCGCCGAAAACGACGGGATTTTATCTTTTAAAGAAAACACCCTATTGAGGGCGCGGGCGACCTTTTTTATATCTATAAGTGATACGTCCACGAGAAAGATCATAAGGCGACATTTCAACTTGCACCTTATCTCCCAACAAAATACGAATATAATACTTACGCATCTTGCCGGATAAATAAGCCAGTACTTCGTGACCGTTTTCCAACTCTACCCGAAATTGTGTGCCGGGTAGGGCTTCTGTCACGGTTCCTTCTAATTTGATCTTTTCTTCTTTTTTCGCCATCGGTTATCCAATTTTCAAGTTTTTAGTAACTTCTGCGTTTGCGTTTAAGGCGACGGATCGCTTTTTTCTTTTCTAAACGGCGTTGCTCCACTCGAGAAACAAACCAGCGTTTATTGCGTACCGTGCCTAAAACGCCGCTTTTTACAACTTTTTTGCGAAATCGTTTCAAAAGTTGTTCTTGTGATTCGTTATTGCGTAGTTTTACTACAGCCATGTTATTCACCTCCTTCTATAGAAGGATTTATTTCATTGGTTAAACAAAAATCTCGACTGACAGACAATCTCAGCCGAGGAATTTCAGAAATATAATAATACCAGTTGTGGCACACACTCCTCGACTAAACTTTATTCGTAACGGGGGAAGTATACTATAGAAAGAAACGCCTGAGAAGAGATGATGCAAAAATCGGGGGATACGCGTGGGGTTAGCTTGCTTGGCGTTGAAAAAAGAATGTCTACCCTCTTAACGATGTTCTGTTTAGGGGTATCAAGCTCAAACCGCGTGCGTCTCTCGCTTTTCTATCCCATCCTAATAGAAATAAAAAAAGTCTCTTGGCGATGACCTACTCTCCCAGGGGGCCGCCCCCCAAGTACCATCAGCGCTGATAAGCTTAACTGCCGGGTTCGAGATGTTACCGGGTGTATCCTTATCGCTCCAATCACCAAGAGACATTTTTACAAATGTTAGTACTGAAAAATAATTATACCATGCCGGGAAAAGTATCAAGTTCTCCACATCACGCAGGTCAGCCCTCGATCATTAGTACAACTTAGCTCAACACATTACTGTGCTTACACACGTTGCCTATATAACAGATAGTCTATCTACGATCTTAAGTCCTTACGGACAGAGGAATCTTATCTTGAGGCAGGCTTCCCACTTAGATGCTTTCAGCGGTTATCCTTGCCAGACGTAGCTACCCAGCGATGCTCCTGGCGGAACAACTGGCACACCAGCGGTCTGTCCACTCCGGTCCTCTCGTACTAGGAGCAGATCCTCTCAAATTCCTTGCGCCCACAGCGGATAGAGACCGACCTGTCTCACGACGGTCTGAACCCAGCTCGCGTACCGCTTTAATGGGCGAACAGCCCAACCCTTGGGACCTTATACAGCCCCAGG
>CAZERH010000020.1:3431-13822 GCA_964515535.1 uncultured Anaerolineaceae bacterium | reverse complement strand
CTGAGACGATTGGCCAAACAGCAAGTGATTCTAAGGCGCGAGGCATTCGGCTAAGGGCGGCACTGCCCATCGGCTGAATCAAAAGTGTGAGAAGCGATGTCATGACCAAGGGGAGGTAAAACGCGCCAAAAGCTCTATAGGTCAACGGAGGTTGAACAAGGGGAGCCGGTTTCAAATCCACGCGAAGCACCGGTCGGACTCTAAATCCAATGTAAATGGCTTCGCTTGTCACTCCCGCCGCGACCGCACTGGTTGCGACTATAATTCCGGGTAGTTTGAAATAGTAGCCAATTCCCAGAACAAGAATATCCATGCTCAAGCGGACGCCGGTGCCAAGCCCAATGATATTTGAATGTCCAAATCGAATCATAACGCCCTGATTAAGGCGACGATAGGCGATAGTCCATGTCCAAGGAGTCATTATGATTAACCCGATGCGGGCAGGTTCAATGATTTCGGAGGGTGCGCCAAGTAAATTTTGGGCTACTAAATAGTAAAGCGGCGTGAGTGCAATTAAAAGATGTAACGCGGTGAGAAGACCACCCGCAATCATCATATAATTGCGGAGTTTTTTATAAGATGCCCAGTCTTTGCTGAGCGCGGTAGATGCGGCAAGAAGCATTATTACCGGTGCTTCAACAATGAGGGCAATGGGAAAAACTATCCCGCCATAGGCGGCGAGATTTATTTCGGGGTTTTCAAGGCGAGCAACAATCGCGCTAAGAGTGGGCATTTCTAGCCCCATAAGAAGCCAACTCGCGGCAAGAGGGAGCCAAACTTTGAAGATACGGTTTAAAGATAAGGGAGAAGGGGGCATTTTTTTATCCACAAATTTCAGGAATCATTTGCGTTTCTATCGCTATACGATTTCTTTTTGAGATTCTTTAGGAAGCATAAAAATGCCCGGAATCACTAAAAATGCAAGAAGGGCACTCCACAAAAACGCCTTTTCTAAACCAAATTTATCACCGATTAGACCAACGATGATTGTTGCAGGAAAACGGGTTAGAAAAGCGAGGAGCATATACGCCCCGTTCGCGGCGGCACGATGCTCGGGAAAATGGTCTTGAATTAATGCCAAGAAAACAGGTCCCACAGAGAGACTAACAAATCCGATTGCTAATAAGAGAGGAATTAACAACCATCCGTTCAATTTTAAAAAGGTAATGATCAGAATGGGAGAGGCAATGGCAGAAAAAAAAAGCACCAATTTTCTACCGGCTCTATCGCTGATAGCACCAATCAACAATGCGCCTGCCACCCCCGCACTCTCCATAATCGCAAGAGAGGCACCAGCCAACCAAAGGCTGTCTACTTTCATATTCATAAAAATTGGCAAATATGTGGTCATGCTAACTGTCATGGCAGTCCGAAAAAAAAGAATAATCGCGAGCGGAAGAAAAACCGCACGCAATTTCGGCAAAATCTTCCTAAAACCACCTGTTTTTCTTTTCTCAATAGGAATATCTTTAAGCCGCCAAAACAAAATCAGCGAAGTCCCCCATCCTAAAACAGCGACTCGAAACATTCCCTCCAATGTCCACGTGGTAGCCGCCCAAACTGCGAGTATAGGTCCCAGCGTGCGCCCAAGTTCTCCGCCCGCCATAAACCAGCCCATCGCTTTGCCAACGCGTTTTCCCGAAACACGCGCAATCATTGCAGGGGCGGGGGCGTGAAACGCGGCAACGCTAATTCCCGCAACAACAAGAATAGCTAACAGGGCATAATAACTAGAGGCAAACCCCATCACGCTCATTATGGTAGCGGTAATCGCCGGTGCAAAAACCACAAAATAACGCGCATTGGATCTATCGGCTAAACGTCCAATTAACGGATTCAGCAACGCGGGAGATTGCATCACCGCACTCAATGAACCTGCCATAGCCAAAGTAAGAGAAAATTTTTCAATTAAAAGCGGTAAAAGAGGAGCCAAAAAGGCAGAGTAGACATCGTGAATAAAATGTCCACTTGAAATAATAAAAACCTGCTCTGCTTGAAAGTCATCTTCTGTATGATTTTGCGTATTAAGGTCTTGGGTCATAGACTTAACCTCCACAATTAGGAGCAAAACTATATCACACGCTGAGATTCTTCGTAAGTGAATTTTGATAAAAAACAGATACCCATTATCTCGTTAAAGATGGTCTCCTCTTCACAAATCCCAGAAAGGCAGTAAAATGGGTGGAATCTAAATTATTCGGAGGAAATATGGACGCATCTACTCGCTTCTTGCACGCAACAGAAATGGGGGTTGGGGCTTGGGCTTGGGGAGATCGCATTATTTGGAATTACGGAGGAAGCTATACAGACGAAGACGTGCGTAGCGCATTTGACATCTCGCTCGAAAAGGGCGTGCGTCTCGTAGATACCGCCGAAGTTTACGGGCGGGGTCGCTCAGAAAGACTCATCGGCGAATTTCTCAAAACCACAGATAACCCCGTACTTCTCGCCACAAAATTTATGCCCTTCCCGTGGCGGCTTCGCAAAAAAGCTCTTTTGCGCTCTCTGCGGCGCAGTCTCGAACGCCTTGATGTAGAACCCGTTGATCTCTACCAAATTCACGCCCCAATTCCTCCTCTTTCCATCGAAACATGGATGAACGAACTTGCCATTGCCGTTCAAGAGGGACTAACGCGCACAGTGGGGGTTTCTAATTATTCTGAAAGTCAGATGCTCCAAGCATATTCCGCGTTGGCACGACATGAAATCCCGCTGGCATCCAACCAAGTGGAATATCATCTCTTGAATCGAAAAGCGGAGAAAAGCGGATTACTTGACCGATGCCACGAGTTGGATATTCGGTTCATTGCGTATTCGCCCCTGGGCATGGGCTTGCTAACCGGTAAATATACCGTTGATTCGCCCCCACCGGGGATGCGCGGCAGACGTTTCTCGCGCATTTTACCCAAACTCCCGCCACTGCTCAAGCTGATGACACAAATCGGACAAGATTTGGGCGGTAAAACAAACGCTCAAATTGCGCTTAATTGGCTCATCTGCAAGGGAACAATGCCTATTCCGGGGGCGAAAAACGCCAAACAAGCCGAAGCGAACGCGGGCGCACTTGGCTGGAGACTGACAGACGATCAGATCGCGGCACTAGATGAAGCCAGCACAGAGTTTAACGAGTAATTCTTGGGGATGGGCATCCGTTTTTTTAATGGAAACAAGCCAAAATACACGTGCGAGGCTTCTTCCAAATCCAATTTTTTCTCATTTTTCTCTAATTGGACAAAATACACTTAACATGGCAGAATATATATTCTAAATAGCTTATTTAATAGGAGAATGTATGAGCAAACGTCAAGAAGTTCGTGAACGCCGCCGCAAAGAAAAACAACAACGCAAGATGATTACACTTGGTGCAATTATTATTGGAGCGGGGTTGATTGCGGCTGTGTTGATTTACCCAAGTATAGCTATGGAAAATGCGGGAATCGAATTTAGTTCGCGTTATATGGCAGATGATAATGCAATGGGGAATCCCGATGCGCCAATTAAGATTGTTGAATTTTCTGATTATAAATGCGGGCATTGCGGTGCTTTTACATTTGAAACAGAGCCGCTCTTAGAGGAAGAGTATATAAGCACCGATAAGGTTTATTTTGTTTACCGTACAGTAGGCGGGATGATCGGCGGACCCGAGTCGCTTTTGGCTTCGGAAGCCTCTTATTGCGCCGGTGAGCAAAATATGTTTTGGGAGATGCACGATATAATTTTTGCCAATCAATCAGCTTCTTTTAGCGAGGGGACCATGAATAAATGGGCAAAAACGATTGGTGCGGACGAAGACGAGTTTAAGGCTTGTATGTCCGAAGAGAGGTATCTTGAACGCGCTACTCAGGATGAAGCCGACGCAAAAACAGCTGGCGTTTCAGGAACGCCTTCTTTCATCATTTCTTATCTTGTAGATGGAGAAGTATTTGAGCAAATGTTGCCGGGAAATTATCCCATTGAGGCTTTTCGACAGGTAATTGATGAGGGGTTAGCGACAGTTGAAGAGTAAAGAGTAAGCAGTTTGCAAGTGCCAAATGTTCCCCCGAAAATAGAAAAGTGGAAGTGAGTTTCACTTCCGCTTTTTTGTTTTTTTCTTCCAAATCTTCAAGGAAAAAGGCTCAGTATCCACACAATAAGCGGGGCAACTGCTAGGGCTGGGAGAAAACTACCCACACGGATTTTTTTTATTTCCAACAAACTGGAAATTGCCAAACCAATTAATATCACCCCTCCAACGGCTGTCATTTCTGTCATCATCGGTTCGGTGATAAAGCTACTCAGTTGCACAGCTAGGAGGGAGATACCACCTTGATAGATTAGAACAATAAATACAGAGAAAGCAACTCCAATTCCTAATGTGGAGGCAAAGGCTAAGGAGGCAAATCCATCCAACACCGATTTGACGGCGAGGAGTTCGTAATTTCCACTCAGACCATCTTGGATAGAGCCGAGAATAGAGAGGGGACCTATGCAGAAAAGCAGGGAGGCGGTCATAAAGCCGCGAATAAAACGCTCGCTTTCCGCAGAACTGTTTTTCTTCCCTACTTTTGCTTCGAGCCAACTCCCCACATTATTCAGCCCTTCTTCGATTCTCCACCATTCTCCCAGCATCGCTCCGATTAGGAGACCACCCAAGACAATGAGAACTTCTTCGGATTTTAGAAACATGGAAATGCCGATAGAGAGTGTGAAAAGTCCTAGCCCAACAGTGACGGTGTTTTTCAAACGCTTTGGGAGGCGCGCACCAAAAACAAGTCCCAATGTGCTACCGATAAGAATAGCGGCGATGTTGATTAATGTTCCAGTCATATATTTCCTCTATCTAGTGATGTCAAAGAGACCACAAAGTCACATGAAGAAGTGCAAAAGGGAAAACAGGAGATATTTCTACCTCTTTCATTTGCGGTTTTTGCTTTACTCTTTCACCATTTGTGTTTCTTTCCCCTCAAATTGATTTTCAACTAACTCCAAGACAAAGCAGAGTGAAGAGAGTCGATTGAGATAGCGCAAAAGTTCGCCGTTTTCCAGTTCCCCATCAGCGAGCAATTTTGCTATTCTCCGTTCGGCGCGACGCGTAACCGCGCGAGCAACAGAAAGTGCCCCGCCAGCTTTTGTTTCGCCGGGGAGGATAAATTCTTTGGGCATTTCAATAATTTCACCGAGAGAATCGCTTTGCACTTCAAGCCAGTTGACGCGATCGGCGTTGATGACGCGAAATTTCTGCGCGTTTTCGGAGGTTGCTGAAACCTCCGCCATCAACGCAGAGAGATCGCGTTGTACCCTAAGCAATATCTCGCTCACTTCGGGAGAGTGTGAGAGGGCGCGCGCCAAGCCTAAAGTCGCGGTGGTTTCGTCTAGCGTCCCAATGGCTTCAATACGAGGATGGTATTTGGAGAGGCGAATTTCGCCAAGCATTCCGGTTGTCCCGTCATCGCCTGTGCGTGTGTAGAATTTTGTCATGAGAAAATTATAGCGTGAAAGAGAAAAAAGTGGAGTTCAAGTTTTCATATTTTACGCTTTACACCCTATTCAGTGTATAATCTGTTTATATATTGGAACGATTTATGGAAAAATCTCCCTCAAAAAAGTGGCTCGGACATATTATTCCTTTTTTTACAATCATTATCGCTGTAGCTATGCTTTTGCTAACGCCTTTTTGGGCGTATAGAGGTTATAACGAACCTTTTTTGGGCGCATTACTTGAGCCGAATAATGTGGTCAGTTTGATTAATGGAGACGGGTGGGTGGTGCGCGAGATGGGCGCAGAGTGGCCCGATAGGTTGCTGACAATTAACGGGGAAAATGCCAGCACTGCCACAGAAAGACAAGCTCTTTTGTTTGAAAACGGATTTGCCCCAGCAGATATAACTTTTGAAAAACAAGATGGCGAAATATATACGCTCAGGCTCACCCCGATTTCTTCCTCTTTTGACGATTATTTGACGCTTTTTATCATCCCGTATTTGGTGGGGCTTATATTTCTAGCGGCAGGTTTGTGGGCTTATAAAATTCGCCCCGATTTGCGCGCCAGCCGCGCATTTGTGACTTTTGCCGCGTCTCTCTCTATAACCACAGTCGCATTCTTGGATATGAATACCACCCACCACGTTACCGCTTTGTGGTCTCTAAGTCTCTCGGTGGCGGCAGGGGCATTAATTAATTTGGCTTTGGTTTTTCCCCAAGTAATTCCCGTTATAGAGCGTATTTGGTGGAGTCAATATATACCGGCACTCATCCCTATCATTGTCGGAATCCCCGCGGTGCGCGAAATTATTGCCCCCACAACACCCTACGCATATATGGATAAATGGCTTGTCAGTTACGGCGTTATGGGATTTGCGATTGTGCTTTTCCTGATCACGTTGGTTATGCGCATGGCTCGCAGTCACTCCGCCATTATACGACAACAAAGCCGCATTATTGTTTTTGGCGCAACGTTGGCTTTTTCACCCACGCTGGTACTTTATTTGCTTCCCATCGTATTTGGCGGTACAACACCTGAATTTCGTCCCTCCTTTTATTTTGCGCCATTGGTTTTCCTGCCCATTTCGGTCACTTATGCCATCATCCGCTATAGGTTGCTTGATGTAGACCAACTTCTCAGCCGTGCACTCACCTATTTACTAACCACCATCGCCGCATTTGGCGTTTTTTACGGACTTGTTTCTCTAATTTCCTTGCTTGTCCAAAAAGCCGTCAAGCCCAACAATCCACTCGTCATCGCCGCATATTTGCTACTCCTCATGCTGGGGCTAAACCCCCTCCGCCGTTTTATTCATCGTGGCATCAACCGCCTTTTTTATCGCTCCCCCGCCGACTATAGACGCGTTCTCACCAGATTGTCCAACCAACTTGCCATCACACCCAACCTTTCACACACTTTGAAAATTCTCGAAAAAGAACTCAATACCGCCCTCAGTCCGGAACGCTTTATCATTTATCTCTATAATGACGAGCAAAAAGAATACCTCCCGCACGCGTCCCAAGAAGATAGCGCACCACCCTACGCCATAGAAAACCCTTTAATTGGACTCATACAGGATGCCCCCGCACCAATCTGGTTGCCGCCGAACGGCGTTTTCCCCGCCGCAATCAACAATGATACCTACGCGTATTTGGCGGGATACACCTTCGTCCCGCTTCGCTACGAAGGTAAGCTGATAGGCTTCCTCTCGCTCGGACACAGACGCTCCGGTGAACTTTACTCCAAAGACGATCTCGATTTTTTGGGCGCAGTAGCGGCGCAATCTACACTTGCGCTAGAAAACGCACGTCTCTTTACCAACCTAGAAAGAACTCTTAATCAAACAATGGAAATGAAAAATTTAATGGACGATATTTTCACTTCCATCGCAACGGGGGTCATCACCACCGACATAAAATCAAAAATCACCCTCTTCAATAAAGCCGCCGAAAAAATTCTTGGCATCCCCTACGAAAAAGTACTCGGGAAACCCCTCGAAGACGCATTACCGGAGTTTTATCCTCAATTAAAAACTCCCACCCATAATGCACTCACCAATGGCGCACCCACCATCAGTTCAGAAGTTTCCCCACACACGGAAACGCGCGGCAATATCTATCTGCGGCTCTCCTGCGCCCCTCTGCTAGATGCCCATCTCGCCACGAAAGGCGCGACAATCTTCTTTGAAGATCTCACCAAAAGAAGACGCCTCGAAGCCGAAGAAAAACGCATCCGTCAAACCTTCGGCAGAGTTGTCGCCCCGCGTGTCAGAGATAGACTTCTCGCAGACCCCAGCAACTTAAATTTGGATGGTGCAGAACAAATCGTTACCGTCCTTTTTGCCGACATCAGCGGATTCACCAGCTATAGCGAAAACAACTCCGCCAAAGATGTTTTCGAATTACTCAATTCCTATCTCGATTTAGCCGCCCAAGCCATTCTTGAAGAAGAAGGAACTCTTGACAAATTCATCGGAGATGCGGTCATGGCAATTTGGAATAGTCCCGACCCTCAAGAAGACCATGCTCTTCGAGCTGTACGCGCCGCCCAAATCATGTCTGATCGCGTTGCAGAAATGCACGCCAACGCCTCAAATTCTGCACTGCACCTCACTTTCCACACCGGCATCGCAACCGGAATCGCGATGGTCGGCAACGTCGGCACGCGCGAATTCTTCAACTATACCGCCATCGGAGACACCGTCAACGCCGCGAATAGAATCGAAGCCGCCGCGAAACCCGGGCAAACCCTCATCAATAAAGATACCTACGCTTTGGTCAAAAACCATATCATCGCCAATGAGCTGGAAGCGGTTAAAGTGAAGGGGCGCGAAGAAAAAATCCACATTTACGATTTACGCGGCATTGTTGAAAATTAGCTACTGCTTTCAAACCCAATACTGACTACGCTCCGGAGAACACTCAATGCTCATCCCCTATCATCGGCAAATTCTACACGAAGCCTTAGGAAACGAAATCGGCTCGCTTGCATTAAAAATCATTAGCAAAGCAAACGCTCAACAAGATTATCTCCGCGGTCAAATCGGACATGATGAATATCATTTCGACAATAACGCTCTTGAGGAAAGCTACGCATATATTAGAGAAAACCACGCGCAAACGATTACCGCCCTCAAAAGCGGATATGTAGAAACAGCCTGGAAAGCCTTTGGGAGACTCACACACACCGCACAAGATTTTTACGCACATAGCAATTATATAAAATTATGGTTGGCACAATTTGACGAGGAAAACAAGCCTTTGCCAAAAGACATCATTCACAATGACCCGACTATCCTCCAAAGTCCCAAGCTACATTCGGGCAAACTTTATTATCCGCTCGAATTATTCTCCTATATTCCTCTGCTCAAAAAATATATCCTGCCTCACCTCCCCAAAGACTCCCATGCGTGGATGAATATCGATTCCCCCGCGCAAGGAAGAATTTTCAATTACACCCTTAACGCGGCAATCAAAATAACCCGAGACGAATACAAAAAAGTTTTATCTCAACTCTCAAGTGATGAGAAAAAACTATTCAAATCATTACAAAGCTAATCTCCCATTCCCCTCACACTACAAAACGCGTATAATAACCCCCTACATAATCTAAAAACTACTTACTCAATGCCAGAAAACACAGACCCCTTCGAATCCACCCATCCCTCCGCACCCCCAAATATGGATAAAACGCGCCCTACGCGCGCCCAACGGCGGCGCGCCGTACGAAGAGAACGCCGAAAAGCGATGCCCAGTGGCGTAGAAGAACGCTCGGAATATCTTCAAGCACTCATTCTACGCGCGTATCCATCTTACGAGTTCTTCCTCTTTGCTACACTCAGTGGAGCAATTTTAGGATTAGGCTATCTCCTCGATTCTCAAGCCTTTCTCGTTTTTGGGATTTTGATGGCACCGCTCATGTCACCTCTGGTTGGGGTAACACTTGCAACCGTCAGTGGCTCCGCAAATTATTTCTTCAAAGCCCTGATTGCGCTCCTTCTCGGAAGTCTGCTCGTTTTTACCAGCGGTGCCTTAGCCGGTTTCGTCTCTCGCCTTTGGCTACCTTTGACTCTCACACAAGCCTTTCTCCATTCTCGGCTATGGTGGGCAGATTTAGTAGTATTGGCACTCGGCTCAATTTTATTGGCGGCATCATTTGTCCGCTCAGAAAAAAAACCTTTTTTGCCGAGCGTAATGCTCGCTTACGAACTCTTTTTACCCCTCAACGCGACTGCCTTTGGGCTTACCAGCGGCGTTGGTGATATTTTCCCGCAGGGTCTTTTTGTTTTTGCCGCGCATCTTGCGTGGGCATTACTCTTTGGGAGCCTCACCCTCTTCTTTTTAGGATTTCGTCCACTTAAATTTATGAATTGGATTTTTAGTCTGCTGGTTCTTCTGGCAACACTCGCTACGTTAGCAGGATTACTTTTGCCAGAGAAGAATCAACCGCCAACAGCGGCACCCCAGCCCACATCCACGCGTGTTGCGGAGATGACGGGGACACGAACAGATGTGCCGGATGCTGATTATCCATCCACGCGGACTCCTGTTCCGGCTACGGCATCTCCCCAAAAATCCACCGCGACAAACGCGACTTTGGGCGTGAGTGCCACACCAAGCGTCACCAAGAAACCAACATTAACGCCCACAACCACCCTAACCGCTGAGCCGACCCCGCTTTACGCGCTAATTGCCTCAAGTAGCGGCGGGGGCGCATTTATGAGGCGCGAACCAGGCGGACCTGTCATTTTGACCCTTGAAAATGCCGAATTGGTGCAAGCTCTAACCGCCCCCTTAGAATATGAGGGGATTGCTTGGGTACAAATAAAAGTAGTGCGCGGAACAGAAAGTTTTGAGGGCTGGATTATTCAATCGGTACTACAAACCGCCACCCCCTCACCTGATTGGTAAATTGACCGAAAGTAGGGCTA
>CAZERH010000020.1:0-3331 GCA_964515535.1 uncultured Anaerolineaceae bacterium | reverse complement strand
TACTACAAACCGCCACCCCCTCACCTGATTGGTAAATTGACCGAAAGTAGGGCTACGGATTGAAAGGATTAACGCGGATTTAAAAACAAAAAGCATTTAATAATCTGTAAAAATCCGCAAAACCGGCAAAATCCGCATTTTTTGCACCGACTAGCCCTGCCCAAAAAAACACTCGTCTTTACATTAATTATTTAAGGAGCAAAAATGCCCATACATTTCGGAACAGACGGCTGGCGCGCCGTTATCTCAGATTCTTTTACTTTTGCGAATTTACGCATGGTTGCCCAAGCTATCGCAGACGCGGTTGCATCGGGGCATTTTGACAAAAATACAGATATAACGCCAGACCCGAAGAAATTTGTGGTTGGATTTGATACCCGTTTTCTTTCCGACCGTTACGCGGGTGAAATTTCACGCGTTTTGGCGGCGAACGGATACACTGTTCACCTCACCCAAGCCGATGCCCCGGGACCAGCGGTTTCTTTTGCTGTGAAAAATTTAAACGCGGTAGCCGGAATTATGCTCACCGCCTCACATAATGCCCCTCGTTATAATGGCATTAAGCTGAAAGCCTCTTACGGTGGCTCTGCCTTGCCAATGCAATGCAGACGCGTGGAAGTTTATATCAACGACAACGAAGAACGGGCGCGGGGACCGAACTTGATGAGTTTCAAAAAAGCGCGCACCGCGGGTTTAATTAAGAAATTCAATCCGCTCCCCGCGTATTACGAACATTTACGCACGGTGATTGATTCCGATTTGATTGCCGACAATCCCCAACGCATAGTCGTCGATTCAATGTACGGTTCCGGACGCGGTGCGATTAAGGGCTTTTTGCAAGGAACAGGTTGTGAAGTGGCAGAAATTCGCAACAAACTAAACCCCGGTTTTGGTGGCATTCACCCTGAACCCATCGGCAAAAATTTGGATGCCCTCGCCAGCGCAATCAGTACCGGCATGGGCGATTTCGGTCTCGCCACAGACGGGGACGCGGACAGAATCGGTGCGATGGATGAGCGCGGCAATTTCGTTGATCCACATAAAATTATGGCTCTCGCGCTCAAACATCTAGTTGAGAGACGCGGCATGACCGGCGCAGTTGTGCGCACCGTCTCTACAACGCGGATGATAGACAGACTTGCTAAGAATTACGGACTAAAAGTTTACGAAACCCCGGTTGGCTTCAACCATATCGCCGATTATATGATGAGCGAAGATGTCCTCATTGGTGGAGAAGAATCGGGTGGGATTTCCTTTAAGGGACATATCCCCGAAGGTGATGGTGTACTGCTAGGATTACTCATCGTAGAGATGGTCTCCGCCGCGCAAAAGCCGCTTCACGAAATGGTGAGCGACCTGCTCGAAGAAGTTGGTCCCGCTCATTATCAACGCACTGATTTGCGTCTCAAACGCCCCGTAGAAAAAGCTGAGATGACAGAATATCTCACCGAACAAGCCCCGGCTGAAATCGCCGAGCAGAAAGTAGTCGAAATCAGTGCGCGTGATGGTGTGAAATATATTTTAGCGGATGATTCTTGGCTCCTCATTCGCCCCTCCGGCACAGAACCTGTTTTACGCGTTTACGCTGAAGGTCGAAGTAAAGAAACAGTGCAAGCATTGCTCAAATATGGGGAGAGTGTGGCGGAATCGGTTGTTTGATACATAGCAAAAACAAGGAATAAACGTAATTACTCAAAATGTTGGTGGCTAATTATTGCGCATTGCGTAAAACATAATGTTTTTACGCAATGCGTTTTACGCATAGGGCAAATGGTCGCGCCTATTTGCAAAAATCATCACATCTTGATCTTGAACAACTACACTTCCAAACTGTCAAATTTTTCTAATTGACAACCCCAGCTTTTCACATTATAAGAAGCCCATGAATTTCAAAAAACTACTTCTGGGATTATGGCTTCTGGCTTTCTTGAACGCGTGTAATTTCACACCTCCCGCATCTCTGCTGGGCATGACCGAAACACCCAGCCTAACACCTGTCCCCAGCAGTACCCCCTCTCCTACGCCAACGACCATCCCGTCTCCGATGCCAACCATGATTCCCTTAGTGCGCGTTGAGCGCGGCGAGGACGCACTCAACAACGGGGATTTTGATCTCGCACGCGCCGAGTTTTATAACGCCATCAACGCTACGACAGCGGATGATGTGCAACGCGCCGCCGCACTTTGGGGATTGATACACGTTAGCTATGAGGATGAAAATTATTACGAAGTTCTTGCTTTTACGCAACAACTAGCGAATGAATATCCTAATTCCCCTTTTTTGGCTTATGCTCATTTTCTTTCAGGTCAGGCAAATGACAAGATAAATCGCTATCAAGCCGCCGCAGATTCTTACGCAACGTATCTTTCATTAAGACCCGGTCTTTTAGAAAATTATGTTGAAAAATTACGCGGCGACCTTTTCAGCAAGATGGGGAATCACGTTAGCGCGCTTAACGCGTACCGGTCAGCACTCCTCGCGCCAAGCCTCCATAACGGAATCAGCTTAGAGGTCAAGATTGCAACATCCAAAGCTGAACTAGGCGATTTCGCCGGTGCGCTCGCGGATTATGAATCCATCTCAAATCGCACCAACAACGATTTTATCAAAGCACAAATGGATTATTTTGCAGGATATGCCCACTTGATGCTGGACGAAAAAGAGTTGGGCTACGCACGCTATCAACATGCAGTTGAAAACTATCCCCTTGCCTATCATTCTTATATCGCTCTCGTAGACCTAATTGCGGCAGACATTCCCGTAGATGCCCTCAACCGCGGGCTAGCTGATTACGGAGCTAAACAATATGATGTTGCGCTGGTTGCTCTCGACCGCTACATCGCCGAAAATGCGGAAAGCGATGGTACAGCGCAGTATTATCGTGCAAAAACGCTCTACGCTTTGGGGCGTTATGAAGACGAAGTTGCCGCGTGGAGCGAGTTTATTGCACAATACCCCAATCACCCCCACTGGGCAGATGCTTGGGCGGAAAAATCGTATACACAATGGCACGATCTTAAAAACCTTGAGGCGGGTAAGCAAACATTACTCGATTTTGTGCACGACAACCCCGGTCATGCCGAAGCAGATGATTTTTTGATGAGTGCCGCCCGCCTAATGAATCAAGAAGGAGAAATCGAGGAGGCGATCGCACTTTGGCTACGTCTTTCCGAGGAATACCCCGGAAGCAGTTTAACCCCCGAAGCCCTCTTCTTGACAGCAATTACAACTTATCGCTCTAGTGACTATGCGCAAGCTCTAACGCTCTTTCAACGAAATTTGATTTTAGCCATAGACGCAGAGGGGCGAGCGCGTGCCTATTTGTGGATT
>CAZERH010000019.1:0-14154 GCA_964515535.1 uncultured Anaerolineaceae bacterium | reverse complement strand
CCCACATGTATTTGTGGGGCTGTGGTAAAAAATGCCCTGAAATTAGTTTTGTCAGCCAATCAGATTTTGGTGGTTTAGTTTTTAATTTCTAAGCCGCATTTCTTCGACTATTTTTGTCATTATGACAGGCAAAGGTGATTTTTATATTTCACCTGCAATATAGGCTTCTGTCATTTCTTTACAAACACTGTCTCTAAATTGTTTTGGCGGTGTTTTGAAAAAATAGGACGATGGTGCAACGATGGGACCAGACAAGCCGCGATCTAGCGCGATTTTAGCACAGCGAACGGCATCTATCATCACACCGGCGGAGTTGGGGCTATCCCAAACTTCGAGTTTTGCTTCTACGTTGAGGGGGACTTCACCGAAAGTTGTCCCTTCCATGCGGACGTAGCACCATTTACGGTCACTTAACCACGGCACATGGTCGCTGGGACCAACATGAACGTTGCCCGCGCCAATATCGTAGGGGAGCATGGAGGTGACTGCGCCGGTTTTTGAGATTTTCTTCGATTCTAGTCTTTCGCGCTCAAGCATGTTGAGAAAATCGGTGTTTCCGCCAAAATTAAGTTGATAGGTGCGGTCAAGCCGAACACCGCGGTCGACAAACAGGGTTGTTAAAACGCGGTGCAAGATTGTCGCTCCCACCTGCGATTTGATATCGTCTCCCAAGATTGGCAATCCTTTTTCTCTAAAACGGTTTGCCCAGTATTCTTGAGAGGCAATGAAGACTGGAATTCCGTTTACGAAGGCACAACCTGCTTCAAGAGCTTGCTCAACATACCATTTTGTTGCCATTTCAGAGCCAACAGGGAGGAAGTTTAGCACTACATCGGTTTTTGTGTCTTTGAGCATTTTTGCTATATCGGCTGTGGGACCGGGAGCAGGCTCAATTACTTCTTTGAGGTATTTACCTAGCCCGTCGTGGGTCATGCCACGAACAACAGGTACGTCCATGTGGGGAACGGTGGCAAATTTATAGGTATTGTTGGGGTTGGCGTAGATTGCTTCTGAAAGATCTTTGTCAACTTTAGTGATATTGATATCTATGCCAAAAGTGAATTCAATATCGCTGACGTGATAGCCTGCTAAGTTGACGTGCATTAAGCCAGGCACAGTTTTTTCATTGGGGGTGTCTTTATAATAATGCACGCCCTGCACTAATGATGATGCGCAGTTGCCTACGCCAATAATTGCTACTCGTACTTTTTTCTTGCTCATTCTTTCTCCTTACTTCATAAATTGGATGATTTGTCAGCTTTTATCTCAAATTTCTCATGTAGTACAAGAGCGATTTGTTTTAAATCTAAGATAAGCGCGTGACGTCAGTTAAATCTTGCAAAGTACCGTAAAAGGTTGCGTTTTAATAAAGCGAGTATAATTTGCCGATAGGAAATCTAATGACAAATAATAAACTTTTTAGAAATCGCGCATCTTTGCTTGAAACCCTTCGTATATTAAGTGCCGAAGCGGACAGCCAAGCCGCTCTCCAATTGATTATCTCAATTGCCGGTGAACTGACCGAGAGCGAGGCTACCTCAATTCTAAAATATGACGAAGCAGATGGATACCTTCACTTTATCGCCGCGCCCTTTTTCAATCGTGACTCTATTCAAGATATTCGCGTGCCTTTGGATGAAAGCATTGCGGGGTGGGTTTACAAAAACGCTCGTAATTTGGTTCTTCAAAATGTGAAAAACGATTCGCGTTTTTATTCTGAAATCGATCAGAAAGGAAAGTTCCAAACTCGTTCGGTCTTGGCAGTTCCACTGCTGATTAAAGGACAGCCGGCTGGTGTGTACGTGCCAGCTAAGAAGACAAGCCGCGCCCATTATAACTGAGAAAATGTCTTAATCCCAGAGACTTCAGCATCTCATGTTGCATTAATTGTTGAAAATATGACCCTAGCGCAACGGGTAGAGCAGATGCAAGCCGCAACAGATCAACTTGAGCAAATGAAAAAAGACTTTATAGCCATTGCATCACATGAACTACGCACGCCCTTGGGATTGATTTTAGGTCACGCCACTTTTTTACGGGAAGTAATTAATGAAAAATATCACGAGCAATTAGATATAATTATTCGTAGCGGGGGAAGACTCAAGGAAATTATTGAGAATTTATCTGATGTTGAGAATTTCCAGAGCGGTGCCGCACGTATCCGCATGATGAAATTTTCTCTCCCGAACTTGGTTTCAAAAGTAACCGAATCATTTCAAGGCTCTGCAAAAGAAAAGAAAATTAATTTGCGTTTGGATATTAAAGCCCCGCACTTGTTCATAGAAGGGGACGCGGAGAAAATTGAAATTACAGTTATCAATTTGCTAAAAAATGCGCTTGTTTTTACGCCTGATGGAGGACATATTCTAGTCCTTGTTGAGAAAACACCGCGCTACGCGAAGGTCTCGATTATTGATGACGGAATTGGAATTCCAAGCGAAGATCTGTCTCGAATTTTTGAGCGTTTCTATCAAGTTGAATCTCATTTAACACGTCAACATAGTGGAATGGGCTTGGGGCTTTCCGTTGCCAAGGTGATGATAGATTTGCATGGGGGGAAAATTTGGGCAGAAAGTGTTCTTGGCAAAGGAAGCCGATTCGCCTTTTTGTTGCCTCTTGATAGAGATCAAATTGTAGATGCGCAAGAATTTTCTCAAGCCTAAACACTAAAAAATGATGCTTTTTTATTCTTTCACTTCCTCTGGCGCGAGAGGGGAGCAACAATTATATCCCGTTTTAGGGAAGGTTAGAGCATGATTCCAACGCTTCTCTTTGCAGGTCGTCTTAACCGAGAATATGTTCTACCCATCGAAGGCGTGCCTATTCTTGACCGCGCCGGAGGCAGTCCACTTTACGCGGCGGGAGGGGCGACCGTTTGGGGAAAAAAGATTGCTCTTCTGGCGCGTGTGGGCGAGGATTACCCAAATCAGTGGTTGCAAAACTTTGGCAATTATGGCATTAGCACCGAAGGCGTTCAAATTATCCCCGGCTCTTTAGATTTACGCTCTTTTCGCGCATATAGCGAAACACGCGAACTTTCTCGCGCCAACCCCGTAAAACATTTCGCCGAACGCAAGTTGGGCTTTCCCAAAGCCCTCTTGGGCTATCGCCCCCCCGAAAAAAGAGAAAAACTCGAAATTGAGCACCACCCCGCAACGCCCTTAGCCACAGAAATCCCCGCCGAGTATTTGGAAAGTAAAGCTGTACATATTGCCCCTCTTGATTTTAATAGCCAAGGGCAATTGCTCACAACCTTTAGAGCCGCATCTGTAAAAATTATCACCCTAGACCCATCACTGCATTATATGAGCCCAAGTCGCCGTCAAGATTTACATCTGTTTTTGGAGGGACTGACCGCATTTATGCCCTCAGAAGAAGAGTTAAGGCAACTTTTTTGGGGTCAAACGCATGATCTCTGGGAAATGGTGGAGGAGTTGGGGGGATTTGGTTGTCAATTTATTATTGTTAAGCGCGGAGAAAAAGGTCAATTGCTTTATGATGCAAACTCAAAAAAACGCTGGGAACTCCCCGCGTACGCATCGCGCGTTGCCGACCCAACCGGCGCGGGCGACGCGTTTTCAGGTGGCTTTTTGGCAAGTATACAGCAGTACGAAGACCCGCTTCGCGCCGCGGCAAGCGGCAACATCTCGGCATCTCTTAGCATGGAGGGAAGCGGTCCTTTCTACCCGGCAGAAATTCTCCCCGGTCTCGCACAAGCCCGTCTTGATGCTTTAATTGGAATGGTGCGAGAAATTTAGGGACTTTTTGCGTAATTATTTGAGGGGAACATAACTATTAGAACCTAATAAATCAAAAGCCCCCGCTCCCTTCAAGGGAGTGGGGGCTCCAAGTTTCCGATAAAACCCATTATTCACCCCCACCATCAAAAACTAACGCAAGCCAAGCACCTCATAAACCTTAATCGGTTTAGTTTTTCCTTTCACATTTAGTGCATCAAGTTTATCAACATAAATATATTTCTTAACACGCAAATAAGCATCTTCACTAATAAGAATTTGATTTTTGCTCGAATTTTCCTGAATCCGTTTAGCCGTATTGACACTATCGCCAATGGCGGTATATTCCAGCTTCTTCTCGGTGCCAATCAGCCCTAAAACAACCTCCCCATAATGGATACCTACGCCAAAACCAAGCTGTGCTTCCGGCGGAAGATCAAGATACAGTTCTTCTATGGCACCGCGTATGGCTAACGCCGTCCGAACCGCGCGCAAAGTATGGTCAGGTTGCGGGATGGGGGCGTTATACCAAGCCATAACCGCGTCGCCGAGAAATTTATCCACAGTCCCTTCTTCATCCAAAACCGCTTCCGCCGCCGCCGCAAGATAACGATTGAGTACAGAAACGAGTTTCTCAGGAGTTTGTTTCTCGCTAAAACTGGTAAAACCGCGAATGTCGGCGAATAAAATCGTGATGTCATTACGCTTGCCATCCATCCGCAAACTGTTAGGATTGATTTGTCGAATAACAGCTGGAGAAACCATCCGCTCAAAAAGCTGATGTTGGGCTTCGAGAGCTTTACGCTCTGTAAGGTCGTCAAGAACAATTGCCACACCTTGTGTCGTTTCATTAGCATCTCTCAACGGAGAAAGATTAAGTCGCCAATCTACAGCACCGCGTTTGGGAAGGATATGGTTGATTTCTAAATCAACAATAGGCTCATCGGTCTCACGCATGGTAGCAAGATGCGGAAGAATTCCCTCCGCAATAGAGGGGATAATTTTATCCAGCTGATGCCCCACAATATCAGGTGCCGACTGCCCAATAATTGCCTCCGCCGCTTTATTGCAGAGCGTAATTTTGTCTTGCACATCCGCAGTAATTACACCGCTTGCAATAGATGAAAAGATATTATCCATCAAATTCTTTAGCTCAGTCACCTCTTCAAGTGTGTGGCGCAAAGAAGTAAATAAACGTGCATTTTCAATAGCAATAGCAACTTGATTCCCAAAAGTAGACAAAACACTACGCGAGGCTTCCGTAAAAATACCGGAGCGAATACGATTATCGGCATAAATTACGCCAATCAACTCGTTTTTCACTTTGAGTGGTACACATAAAATCGAACGCATATTATGTGCAATAATACTTTCTTGCCCGCCAAAACGCGGATCTTCTTGCGCATTTGTTGTTAAAATACCCTCTCCGCTTTCTATCACACGGTTAATAACCGTGCGGCTTGTTGCAGATTCTTTCGAGTTGATTGATTCTTGCTCCCAGTTGCGCGCCGTACGAATTGTCATTGCGTTTTCGCCATCTCGGAGCATCAAAAAACCACGCTCGGCGTTAATCATCTTCACAACGGTATCCATTGCAATTCGTAAAACTTCATCTACCTCAAGAGATGAGTTCACCATCTGGCTGATATTCGTTAGCGCAACCATATTCTCATGCTCTTCTTCAAAAGCCGCCGCTTTGCGACTCATCCTATAAAGATGCCCCTCAAGACGAGAAAGCTCATCCGTAATACTACGCGGTACCCCGGTCGTTGTCGTTTTCAGCGTGGTACAAGCACGCCCAACTTGCCTGCTTAGTGCAAGAATTTGGTCTTTTAGCGGAAATTCACTCGTGTTTATTTCGTCTGCCATAGTTTTTTCTCAAAATATCTTTTTCTAATCGCCTGCCACAAAATCACCCGGCTTACGTGCCGAGCAATTTTCAAATCCCCTTCATCGGGTGTATAAATCGCCTTCTGGTGTTCTTCCAGCAAAGCCTTAATTTTTTCTTCATGTTCAGGCATTAATTCTACCAACAAAGTTACACGTTCTTGTGGCGTAAAATGCGGCGGAATTTCTTCCTTTAGCAAGCGCAAACCGGTGTTTACACTATAAAACGCACGCACAACAGGATTTGTTTCACGCCAACGCACCCAGCGCATTAACCAAAGGGGAACTTCATGGTTGTTTTTCTCATATATTTGGATGACAGACCGCAAAGCGCGCGTGACCCAAACTTGCTCCCGATTAAAATACCAAAGTGCGAAGAAAATAGCTACCGTTAATATAACAATCATACCCCAAAACAACAACTTTCGCCCTTCTATTTTTAGAGCCTCTCCAATGTTTTCTTGAATCTGCACATCTTCGTTTTCTTCGGGGAGGGGAGTATTAACATCCTCCAAAAAATCATCGCGTAATTTTTTCAAATCGAAAAGGTCTTCTTCCTCCTCAACATTTTCCTCGCTAGAGCGCAAGAGACGCACCTGATTAAGCGTTGGCTCAAATTCTACCCAACCGATTTCGGGAAAATAAACTTCCACCCATGCGTGCGCATTTTCTTTAAGCACTACAAAATCGCCCATCTCATTGCGTTCACCTTGGGAAAATCCCACCACCAAACGCGCGGGAATTCCGGATGCCCGCAATAACACCACCGCCGCAGAAGCAGAATAATTGCAA
This sequence comes from uncultured Anaerolineaceae bacterium, assembly GCA_964515535.1. Classification (GTDB taxonomy): domain Bacteria; phylum Chloroflexota; class Anaerolineae; order Anaerolineales; family Villigracilaceae; genus Desulfolinea. Next base: position 7,738 of record CAZERH010000019.1, on the reverse strand, counting down.
TACCCTTTTTTGTAGGTAAAGATGAACCATTCCAGCACGTCATGTCCCGTTGGTGGAGCAAGAACTTGGGGGCTATATGTGATATTCCAGCGCAGATAAGTTATGATAGATTTAGCTACATCATAGGGTGTTTCTTTGTCTGTAGAAAGTTCGGTGGCTAGGGCTTGAATGCTTTCCGGCAGATTAGCGGGGAGTTGAAGGTAACGCGCCTCAACCCATTTAGGATATTCTATGCCGGCTTCACGGAGTTCTTTAACGGTGGGTGCTTTGAGGGCAGAGCGGAGGGTATAGTGTTCATCTTCGAGCAGAGGTTCTTTAGCCCTCAGCAAGTTGAGGTCAAGTACGCCATCGGGCAAGGCAGTGTAGAGGGCTTCTACGTCTCTGTCCAGTAGCAGGGGGTGTTGGCTGGTGATGAGATTCGTCAATCCATCTGCCTGATTGGTGAAGGAGATTTCAATCAGTTCACTATGAGGAAAAAACGGAAGGGGGAGCGCGGTTTGCGCGGCGAAATCGGTAAAAACTTCTTTGCTTGAGTTGCGCCATGACCCGTTAAAATAGGTATCGTAACTACGCACCCGCCAATAAAAGCGCGGTGGGGCGTTTTTCGTTTTGGGGACATGAATAATAACAATTTCTTCTTCACCCTGATAGCTTCTGTTCCCAAGTGCGAGTTCGCTACCGTAAAAAACGCCGCTACTGGCGGAGGGATTGGGATTATCTATGGCCGAGAAGAGATTATCAAATTTTTCGTTTTGATTAAAGGGGAGTTCTTGCCACCATGTTGAGATGGTTTGCCATTCTGTGCGTGTTGCGGGGATATTCCACGCGAGGAGAAGCAAAAAAGCTGAGGAAATAAAAGTGATGATGCTAATATCGAATTTTTCATCCGGAACAGCAAAGATTCTTTTTTCTTTCCAACGTTTTTTGTTTTGCAAATAATCAAGCCTTGCCAATAAAAGGAGCAGAAAGAAGAAGTAGAATCCAAGTATCCACAATGAGTTTTCCCCACGATTATCGTAGTATTGAATGCCAAGGATGGCGAGTGTACTAGGAAAGATTGCGGCGAGGCTGTTTTCTTTGCGCAGGAAAGCATAACCGGAATAGATGGCTAGAATCCAAAAAAGGAGCGCGGCTAGGATGATGAAAATGAGGGGATCTTCTATAGCTTCTTGGGCAACAAATATCTCTTGCGTGAGGCTGAGCCTTTCGCTAATATGGATGAGTTTTTCTGACACGGAGAAAAGCGCATCATTAAACGTGGTTGTAATTATCCAAGGAATGAAAAAAAGGCTATACCCCAGTGTGAGTACGATAACGCCAAATCTCTTAAATGAGCTGTAACCAAGCGTAAATCCGAGTAGAAGCCCCCAAAATGCGGCGACTTCAACCAGCCCAAGATTTGGCGTCCACTTAGTCATCACCAGCCGCATAGAGGCGACAAGAATAATGGTCGTTAGTAATGATATTGCAGGAAAATCTTGCCAATACAGGGATGACTTTTGCATCTATTGAGTGTACAATGAAATGGCGTTTGAAGTCAACTATTGACTATGGCGTATTTTTGATTTAGCCTGAATAAACAGGAAAAGGAAAATAATGGAATTTATTCAAACTAAGATCCCCGATGTTTTACTCGTAAAACCGCGCGTGTTTGAGGATGACCGCGGTTTTTTTATGGAAACTTTTCAAGTCGAGAAAATGAGAGATGGGGGTATTGATGATGCGTTTGTGCAAGATAATCATTCGTCCTCCAAACGTGGAACCTTGCGAGGTTTGCATTATCAAATTAATAATACGCAAGGAAAGCTTGTGCGCGTAGTTTACGGAGAAATTTATGATGTTGCCGTGGATATTCGTAAATCATCGCCTACTTTTGGAAAATGGGTGGGGGCTTTTCTCTCGGCAAAAAACAAATATCAATTTTGGGTTCCACCGGGATTTGCGCATGGGTTTTACGTTCTCTCTGAAAAAACAGAGGTTTTATACAAAGCAACGGATATTTATAACGCCCAAGCGGAAAGATGTATTATGTGGAATGATGAAAGTTTAGGCATCAATTGGCATATTCCCGATGGAGAAAACCCCATCCTATCATCAAAAGATTTAGAAGGAAGTTCATTTGAAAATGCGGAGGTTTTTAGCTAATGTTTAATCGAATTTTAGTAACCGGCGGTGCCGGTTTTATCGGTTCTAATTTTATTCGGTATGTTTTAGAAAAATATCCTGACATTTATATTCTCAACTTAGATTTATTGACCTATGCCGGTAGCTTGGAGAATCTGAAAAACTTGCCGTCACCGGATAATTATCATTTTGTTCAGGGCGATATTCTGGATGAGGAATTAATCGAAAATATCCTAAGAGAGTATGAAATCAATGCGGTTGTCCATTTTGCGGCGGAATCGCATGTTGACAGATCCATTCTTGGTCCAAAGGCTTTTGTTCAAACCAATATCACGGGGACATTTACTCTGCTTGAGGCGGCGCGCAAAGTTTGGCTGAATGAAAAGAAACTGGGGGAGGGCGAAGTTCGCTTTCACCATATTTCAACCGATGAAGTTTACGGAACGCTGGCTCCCGAAGACCCCGCTTTTGAAGAGAATACGCCGTATGCCCCCAATTCTCCCTACGCGGCATCTAAAGCAAGCAGTGACCATCTTGTCCGCTCCTATACGCATACTTACGGATTACCAACAACATTAACCAACTGTACAAATAATTATGGTCCCTATCAATTTCCCGAAAAGCTGATTCCCCTCATGATTTTGAACGCCTTAGAGGGAAAAGAATTACCAATTTACGGGGATGGTCAGCAAATTAGAGATTGGCTCTATGTAGAAGACCATTGCGAAGCCATTTGGCAAGTTTTACAAAAGGGACATATGGGAGAAAGTTACTGCATCGGCGGAAATAACCAGCCCGCAAATTTAGAAATCGTAGATACACTTTGCAGTATTTTGGATGAATTAAAACCCAATACTAACGGCAAAGCCTATGCTTCTCAAAAGAAATTTGTAACCGACCGCCCCGGTCATGATCGCCGCTATGCGATGAAGATAGACAAAATTCAACAAGAATTAGGCTGGCAACCCAAATATAATTTAAAAGACGGATTATTAAAAACCGTAGCATGGTATTTAGCACAAGAAGATTGGATTGATGCAATCCAGAAAGAAAAAGATTATCAATCTTGGTTAAATAAAAATTATGCTAAACGCGCGGAGGCAGAAAAATGAAAGGCATTATTCTAGCAGGCGGCAAAGGGACACGGTTATATCCGCTCACGCAAGCGGTGAGTAAACAAATTTTGCCCGTTTACGATAAACCCATGATTTACTATCCGCTATCCATGCTCATGTTGGCGGAAATTCGTGAAATCTTGGTGATTAGTTCTCCCGAAGATTTGCCCACCTTTGAGCGATTACTCGGCGATGGCTCACGCTGGGGATTAAGCTTTGAGTACGCCGAGCAAGCTGAACCACGCGGACTGGCGGATGCCTTCATCGTGGGGGAATCGTTTATCGGCGATAATCCCGTTTGTCTCATTTTGGGCGATAATATCTTCTTTGGACATGATATTCCCGAACAATTGCGCGCCGCGGCAGAGGTCAAAGAAGGCGCAACTGTTTTCGCCTATCCCGTGCGAGACCCTGAGCGTTATGGCGTTGTAGAATTTGACGAAAGCGGCAAAGCAATTAGCCTTGAAGAAAAACCTGAAAAACCGCGTTCTGAGTTTGCAATTCCCGGCTTATATTTTTACGATAAACGGGTGGTCACATTTGCAAAAGCCTTAAAACCATCTCCCCGCGGAGAGATAGAAATCACCGATTTGAACAGAATTTATCTTGATTTGGGGCAACTTCACGTTCAACAATTAGGCCGCGGCACCGCTTGGCTCGATGCCGGAAAACACGAGGCACTTTTGCAGGCGGCAAACTTTGTCCAAGCTGTTGAAGAGCGTCAGGGCGTAATGATTTCTTGCCCCGAAGAAATCGCCTACCGCATGGGCTATATTTCTTTAGCCCAACTCGGCTCTTTGGCAGAAAACTATCCAAACAGCTACGGCAGGTATCTCGCTCAATTAGCTCGAAAAGAAGCCAAATGAAAATACTTTTATTGGGAAACACCGGGCAACTTGGCACCGAATTAAATGAACTTTTGCCGCAACTTGGAGACCTGACTGCTTTAGACTATCCCCAAATAGATCTGGCGGATGAAGATGGTCTACGCGCGCGCTTAAACCGGATTTCACCCGACCTCATCGTCAACGCCACCGCGTATACCGCCGTAGACGAAGCCGAACATGAAATTGGGCTTGCTGAGGCGATTAACGTGCGTGGAGTGCATCTCTTGGCAGAAGAATCGCGAAAAAGAGATATTTTACTCATCCATTATTCGACCGATTATGTTTTTGACGGAAAAAAAGGAAGACCCTACACCGAACGAGACACGCCCAATCCGCTCAGTGTATATGGGCGGTCAAAACTAGAGGGTGAAGAAGCAATTCAAGAAATTGACGGCAACTATCTCATCTTTCGCACCAGTTGGGTATATAGTTTGCACAACCAAAGCGGATTTGTGCAAAAAGCCTTGCAATGGTCACGTCAACACGAAACCTTGCGCATCGTAGATGACCAAATTAGCAATCCGACTTGGGCGAAAACTCTGGCAAAGATAACAGTGCAAGTTCTGGAGAAAGGGGAAGATTATATAGAAAAAAGAAAAGGCTTATATCACCTTGCGGGAAGCGGTTTTTGCAGTCGTTTTGAGTGGGCTAATCGAATTTTGGCGTTAGACCCTAAAAAGCATGAGCAAAAAGTACGCCAAATTTTGCCAGCCAAGAGTGCCGATTTCCCCACCGCCGCACAACGCCCATCTTTTTCTGCGCTTAATTGTGATCTTTTTCAAAAAACATTTGATACGGAAATTCCCGTTTGGCAAGAGAGTCTTCGGCTTGCCATGACAAATAGTTAGACGCGTTGCACTTCTACCATTGACATTTCGACCCATTACCCAAGAGGCGGGTTATAGGCATAATATACCCACGTCCAAAAGGGGATTAATCCGCCCGCCAGAATTAGGGCAAGAAGACCTAGTGCAACGCTTGACCAATCTATATCGATGGGGACTTCGTAGGGAGGTAATTCTTCGTAGGCGAAGGTGGGGGAATCTGCTTCTTGTGTCGGTAGATGTTGATAACGGGAATCAGATTCGGGGTCGGGGGGTGAAATGTTGACAGGCGGTGGTGGCACGGGAACAGAAATCGGCTGTGAAATGGGAGCCTGTTGACGTGTCCCGAAATTTTCTAAAACGCGTCCGAATTGGTCGGCGGTTCTGTATCTGCGAGCGGGTTCTTTTGAGAGCACTTTGGCTACAATTTGCTCTAGCGCAGGTGGCACATCGGGGATATATTCGCTCAGAAGTACGGGCGTGGCAGTGAGGTGCAGGCGAGCGAGTTCTTCGGGGGTGGGGGCAACAAAGGGGAGTGTGCCGGTGAGCAGTTCGTAGAGAATTACGCCTAGCGAATAAACATCGGAGGCGGGGGATGGTGCGCCGCCCGTAGCCTGTTCCGGCGCAAAATACTGGGGCGATCCCCAAACCACATCGCTGTATTCATTATGCTTGATAGTTGAGAGGGCGCGGGCGATGCCGAAATCGGTTACCTTGAGGCGGCGGTCGGAGGTGACGAGAAAATTATGCGGTTTTACATCGCAATGTACCAAGCCGGCGCGGTGGGCATACCCAATTCCGGCACAAGCCTGTACCATTAAGAAAATTGCGTCTTTGATGGAAACTCGTCCTTGTTGTCGAATGAGGGTTTTTAGGTCAGGACCATCTACAAACTCCATCACAATGAAGAGTTTGCCTACATCGAATCCAAAATCATGCACGGTGACGATATTAGGATGTGAGAGATTCGCCGCCGAGCGCGCCTCTTGGCGGAATTTTGCGCGGAATTTCTCGTCATCAGAATAATCGTCTCGGAGCAGTTTGATGGCAACATCGCGTTCGAGCATTTTATCTCTGGCGCGGTAAACGGTTGCCATGCCACCTTTGCCTAGGCGTTTGAGTAGTTGATAACGGTTGTTGAGCAGTTTTCCTTCGGTCATTATGCCGAAATTATAACAGGATTTGTTTCCGTATTAATTGCTCAAGATAAAGAGGTTGCGATTTTTCCTAAGGAATGAAAATTTAATAATTTGCACAAATAATTCACCACGGAGTACACGGAGCGCACAGAGTAATTTAAAAATAAGAGAAAAACTCAGTTGCTCTGTGGTAAAAAGGGACACAAAATCTTGCAGGTTATTTAATTCTTGCTCCTAAGTAGCCTAAAGTGTCTTTGTAAGTGCTTCGGATGATTAAAACTGAATGCAGATTTTTGCGGATTTCAAAAAAGTTGAAGTAATTTTTTGATTTGATATAATGATTGAAAGGAGAATAACATGAATAAGAAAACGCTCTCTTTCATCCTGCTAATTACAATGAGTCTTTCAGCCTGTGGCACAAAAACGCCAACGGTTACGGAGACACCACAAGAGCCGCCTACCGCAACTCTTGTACCCGCTACTGAGACTTCTGTTGCTACTACCAATACTTCTGCTCCATCTGAGCCGACATTGCCCACGGAAGATACGCCCACACCCGGGTCAACTGCTACTCCTGTGCCACCGGAAAATCCCGCAGATTGTACGAATGCGGGCAAGTTTATTAGTGATGTGACCATTCCTGATAATAGTGAAGTTAATATCGGGGAGACGTTTACGAAAACTTGGCGTGTTCAAAACACAGGCACTTGTATATGGTGGGAAGGATATTCGGTGACACATTATTCCGAAGGTTCTTTTGGCGCACCTGAGAAATCCCCTTTGCCGCGTACAAATCCCGGCGAATATGCGGATGTTTCTGTTGTTTTGGTTGCTCCTAGTGTGGCGGGTTTTTATCGTGGGAATTTTGTGATTCAGAATCCGGCAGGTTTGCCGATGGCACTTGAGGGCGATTCACGTTTGTGGCTCATTTTTAACGCTGTGGACAATGGGACAACTGTGGTTGATGCAACGGCAACCGTTGAAGAAAACGAAACCGTTCTTTGTGATTTCGAGCTTGATGGTACGCGACGGGACGGCGTATTCGCGGCAATTAATACCTACCGAGCAGAAAGCGGATTACCTCCTTATACTATCAATCAAGAATTATCGGATGCGGCTCAAGTACATGCAGAGGATATGGCTTGCAATAACCTCTTTGTGCATATAGGCTCTGATGGTTCTACACCTGAAGATCGCGCAGATGAGGCGGGATATACAGGCGTTCTTGTTACCGAAAATGTGTACGGAAGCAATCCCGCTCTTTCCCCCGAAGAAGTAAAAGAGTGGTGGCGACTTGATACCGAAGAGCCTGAACATAATAAAAACTTAATTAGCACAAAATATACTGATATTGGTATTGGCTATGCCTTTTTCGATAATTTTGGCTATTATGTGGTGGTGTTCGGACAGGGAGAGTAGCTGTTTTCAGAAATAGTTGATTGATGAACCGCAAGTTACGCGAAAAGCGTGATTTGCTTTTTAAAGGCACTCAAGCCCAAAGCACGCGCGCTATATAATGCCTATTAAGCGGGAAAATGTGTCGATTTTTCGCACTCGCTTATTTAACGAGAGCAAGCTGAGTTATCCCGAAAAATATCAGAACTATATAAGAGTCTATTAACGCCTCTTGACGCTATATATGGGCAGAT
>CAZERH010000018.1:9895-14164 GCA_964515535.1 uncultured Anaerolineaceae bacterium | reverse complement strand
GGTTTCGATACGGCGAAAAGCATCGCCTACTCAACCAACGCGCGCTTCTTTTGCCAAACTGTCATGTAGATAGATTTTGAGATCATTGCTCAAAGTGTTAATGGTCAATTATTGCGTATTGCGTAAAACGTAATGATTTTACGCAATACGTTTTATGTGTAGGGGCGGACGGTTGTCCGCCCTGTCGTAGACTAGAAGAACCTGTTCCCCTGAAGGGAACGGGTTCTTCTGATTAAGAGTCTGTTATGCGCTTATTCTCTGCTCGCAATCACCAATCCAACCCCAATTAGCGAGCCGCCAAATAAAAATAAAGGAGTGATAACTTCTCCGAGAAAAACTGCGCCTAAAATTGTGCCGACAACCGGTTGTGCGAAAAATGTTAATGATGCGAGGCTGGCATCTAGGAGGGCGAAGGCTGTATTCCATAAATACATGGCGAGGGCGGTGGCGATGATGCCGAGGAAGAGAATCCCGGCGATGATTCCGAAGGTGATTTCACCGAATCCCTGTGTGGAGATTTCGCGGGCACTGGCAATGATGCTTGTCGGCAATCCGCCAAGAAAGGCAACCAAGCTGAATACAAGAACGTCTGTATCTAGCGTTATTTTGCGCACGAGGACTGAGTAGAGTGCCCAAGTTAGTGCCGCAGAGACCAAGCTGATATTCCCCCAAAAAAGTGTGGAATTGAGTTGGGCTGTGCGCGGGTCAATGACGGCTATCACGCCAAGAGATGCGATGATAAGCGCAATTAATCGTTTCTTGGTGATTTTTTCTTTGAGAATGAGCGCGGCGAATAGAAGTACGAACGCGGGCGTGGCGGAGGTAACGAGCGATCCGTTTGCGGCGGTGGAGAGGTGGGTGCCGACAAACTGAAATCCGAGCGAGATGCCGTAGCCAATGAATCCGACCCCGAGGATTTGCCGGAATTTTTTGGGGCTGAGACTGAGGTTTTTACGTTGAAAAAACGCAACAGCGAGTAGGGTGAGCGCACCTAAGATGAGGCGCGAAGTGAGCAGTGAAAAGGGGGGGATAACTTCCATGACCGCTTTGCTGACCACATACATTGCGCCCCAAATGGAGGTGGCGGAGAGACCGGAGATGATGCCGAGGGTAGTTTTGTTCATAAGGGAGTTTGGTTTTAAGTTGTTTTTAGAAATTATAAGCCTGAATCAAAAACCCCGCTCATTTGAGCGGGGTTTTTGCGTGCGGGTCTAGTTCGTTTAGAACATCGCCGCGTTGATTTTCACCAGTGTTTCAGGCGCGGGGCGCATATCTTCACATTTTAGGCGATTGATAGGGGTTTCGGGCAGATTGAGCGTATCCATCAGCGAGGGACGATCCGGGGCAATGTAGATTAGTCCGGTGAGGAGCAAATCATTTGCGCGAGATTCTTCAATGAGTTGAACTGCGGCAATGCGATTGGTCGGGTCGTAGCTTCGTTCCACTTTTTGCAAACGGATTTTAGAACCATCGTGCATAATTACTTCTTGCATGGTGCCTTCTTCAAAATCTTCTATCATAATTTCATCACGAGCGGGGATGAAGGAAAGATCATGAATAGGCGTTTCGTGTTCACGTCCCCATGCGTAGGAGTGCATGGAAGTATCTTTATTATTGAAGGTCACACAGGGGCTGATGATGTCAAGAATGGCGGTCCCGTTATGATGGATTGCGGCTTTAATGAGCGTTTTGACCTGTTTGGGATCTCCGGCAAAAGCGCGCGCCACGAAGGTTGCGTTGGATGCCATCGCTTCAAGACAAATATCAATGGGTTCAAGTTCGTTTGCACCTTGTTTTTTGAGCGTTAAGCCAACTTCGGAGGTGGCGGAGAGTTGACCTTTTGTCAGCCCGTAAACACCGTTGTTGGCAATAACGTAAACCAGCGGAACATTGCGGCGCATGATGTGCTTAAATTGTCCCATGCCGATGCTGGCTGAGTCACCATCTCCACTCATAGCGATACCGGTTAAGGTTGGGTCGCCGAGCAAAGCACCGGTGGCGAGCGCAGGCATACGTCCGTGTAATCCGTTGAATCCAAAGGAGCGATTAAGCATATAGGTGGGGGCTTTGCTGGAGCAACCGATTCCGCTGAATTTTACAATGTCTTCTGGGAGCATATCCATTTCATAGCAGGCGGCGATAATTTGGCTGATGATGGAGTTATGCCCACATCCTTGACAGAGCGTTGTGGGGGCACCCTTGTAGTCGTTTTTTGAAAGACCGATATTGTTTAGTTTAGCCATCTTATTTCTCCTTCTTTGCCAAAATATCATCTCGAATCCATTTGGCGGTCAGAGAAAGACCGTTGTTGAGATTAGATGAGACCAGCTTTGTGCTTTCTTCGGGCATTTCTACGCTTAAAATTTCACGTAATTGCCCGTCATGATTCATTTCAACAATAAAAATCAAATCGTTTTCACGGATGAATTTTTCAACCGTATCGGTAATAGGTAACGCGCGTAGGCGTAAGTAATTGGTTTTGAGACCTTCGGCTGTGAGCAGGTCACGAGCCTCGACCACCGCGGGGTCAACAGAACCATAAGCAATAATGCCGATTTTCGCCCCGTCCATATTGTCTACGATTGCATCGGGGACATATTGGCGGGCGGTTTCATGTTTTAGCGTTAGGCGGTCCATCCCTTGCATCCATACTTCGGGGTCTTCGCTGTAATTAGCAAAAGCATCATGCCCTGTGCCGCGCGCAAAATAAGAACTCCCCTCTCTTCTATTTCCGGCAAGGGTGCGGTAGGGAATTCCATCACCGTCTACGTCTTTATAGCGTCCCCATTCGCCATGTTCGGCGATAAATTCGTCAAAATCTTCTTCCCAAAGGATTTTTCCGCGATCCATTTCTACATCGGGATAATCGAAAGGTTTGCTTGCCCATTGGTTTTGACCAATATCGAGGTCGCTGAGAACGAAAACGGGCGTTTGCATCCGCTCGGCGACATCGAAGGCTTTCCAGCCAAATTCAAAACATTCGTAGGCAGAGCCGGGGAGCAAAACGATATGTTTGGTGTCGCCCTGACTAAGATAATAGGCTTGATTTAAATCACCTTGTGATGTGCGAGTGGGGAGACCGGTGGAGGGTCCCATGCGTTGGACATTCCAGATCACGAGCGGGACTTCGGCGAAGTACGCTAACCCAACGTATTCACCCATGAGACTAATGCCTGCTCCCGATGTGGAGGTCATTGAGCGCGCCCCGGACCATGCACCGCCAATCGTGATGCCGAGCGCGGCTAATTCATCCTCAGCCTGAACGACAGCGTATGTATGTTTGCCATCTTTGTTGGTGCGGAGTTGGGGAAGGTAATAATTCATTTTCTCCACTAAGCTGGTTGCCGGTGTAATTGGATACCAGCCGACAACTTGCACGCCACCATAAATTGCACCGAGTGCGGCGGCTGTATTGCCATCCGCCATGATGAGACCTTCTGTCTTATCCATCGGTTCAATAAAATAATTATCGGTCTTTGACAAATTCTCTTTTGCCCATTTTGCGCTGGATTCAATGACCCCCATATTAATAGAAACAGGTTTTTCTTTTCCCTTGAAATGGAAGTCAAGTGCCATCTTGATTTTGTCCATATCTATACCAAGCATTTCGGCTAAGATACCAACATAAACCATATTAGCAACCATTGCCCGTAAATTGGAGGCAATTCCCGCTTCTTTGATGATGCCTTTCACATCCATCGGATAGATGGTGATGTCGTCACGCTCGATGGGCATTTTTATCGAGTTATCATAAAAAAGAATGCCGCCGGGGTGAACATCTTTTACGTCGCGCTCGAAAGATTTAGAGTTCATCGCAACCACAATCTCATGTTCGTCACGGCGAGCGGTGTACCCGTCTTTGCTTAAGCGGAGGGTATACCAAGTGGGTAATCCCTGAATGTTGGAGGGGAACATATTCTTCCCTGTTACCGGAATGCCCATCTTGAATAAGGCACGCAAGATGGTCAGGTTAGACGTTTGGCTCCCTGAGCCGTTCGCCGTTCCGACTGTGATTGAAAAATCATTAATAACTTTGTCGCTCATAACTTCCTCGATAGATCCTTCTTTGGTTGAATAACTGATGTTACGCATTTTCGCTATTTTCAGCTCCTGCCCTTTTGTAAGGTATAGGAACGCAAACTTGTTAAGTGCATAACATGCGTGAATAAAAAAGACTTAAGACTGTAGTAAAAAGTCTTAAGTCGTATATCTAATTTGGTCGCGCTGTAATTAACTCTGTGTGGCTCAAAAGCAGTTGATGGGCTTTGT
>CAZERH010000018.1:7222-9795 GCA_964515535.1 uncultured Anaerolineaceae bacterium | reverse complement strand
TTTGGTCGCGCTGTAATTAACTCTGTGTGGCTCAAAAGCAGTTGATGGGCTTTGTCGTACTCTTTATGCGCGATGGCTTCGACAATACGAGTATGATAGCCCCACACTTCCGTTAAATAAGTGTAATCTGTGAAGATATTTAAGTCGATAGCTTCGTAAGCCTCCCAATAAGCCTCAAGGATGCCAATCACAAAGACATTATCTAAACGCCGATACATGAGGGCGTGCAAATCTCGATGCTCTTGATGGGGAATTTTTGCGGGATTGCCACGTAATTTATCCCATGCGCTCTCTACCAATTCTTCCAACTCTTCAATATCTACCGGTTCAAGCCTTTCAACAGCCTGATGGAAATAAGCCGATTCCACATGTGTACGCAAATCGGAGTATTTCTCAAAATTTTCACGGTCTCGAAGTATGGCATAGCCGAGACTTTGTTGAAGCGCGGGGGTGAAGGAATAGGGCAATCTCCGAATTCCTACGCGCGGTTTGACGCTCACCAAGCCCAAAGCACGCGCGACCGCTACTTGCTCTCGTAGAGCCGCGCGGTTAATCCCCAAATCTACGCTAAGGTGATCTAGGGCGGGGATTCCCTCAGCTCCCCCATTATGAGAAGCCAAGTATTTTAGAAACTCAGAGAGCTTATCGAACATTTTGTATATCTATTCCATTAATCTGATTATTAGTAGGAATGCGATTTTATCATCACAGATTTTTTGCGTCAAGTTGAAGATTAGAGATTGCTAGGGTATAATGTTGTGCCCGTTCTTACGGGCAGAAAAAAAATTGATAATATAAGGTAAATTTGTAAATAAAGGCAACAAAAATGACCCGTCCATCCTTTCTTCCCGCCAAGTATTGGCAGTCGCTAAAAATCAATAAGCGAGATAAAGATTTTCTCCTCACCTATCTTTTTGAACTTGAAAAGCCCTTGATAACAAATGAATTGGTTTCTGCATTAATGGCAGAGCGGGTGCGTTTTGAACAAGAAGCAATCCTAGAGAAACGGAAAGGTTCGGGGAAAATTTATTTCCCTAAAGACCACTATAAAGTAGGTGAAGAACTGGTTTTTCCTGCAAAAAATTGGCAAAAGGGCGAAGTGATTTCCGAGCGTGCCGGTAAAAATCCGGCTGTTGAAAAATTTGATGTGATGACAGTTAAGATGGAGGACGGAAGCGAAGCCCTCTTTGCTACGGGATTGGACGAACACGACCTGAACGTGGAGAGCGGTGTGGGGGATGAAAGTGGAGAAGTGGACATGGACGCGTTGGTAGACAACTTCGGAGACCTTCTTGGAGATAAGCTTGTTACCGCTTTTCGGGCAGGGGATGAGCTGGTAGAGATTGCCGATTATTGGTTCCCGCGGGCTTTACTGGTAGATGTAAATATAGGGCATTTAAACTTGGCAGAAGCTATTCTGGATATGGCAGAGGGTGAACCGCTAGAAACATCTGCCTTGATGAAAGATATAGACATGCCTGAGGGTGACAATCCTAGCCTGACAGAGTTTTCATTGAATTTTGCGTTGATAAATGATTCGCGTTTTGATGAAGTAGGCTCAACCGGAAAAGTTCTTTGGTGTTTAGAGCGTTTAGAGCCGAAAGCGGTTCGTGAAGTGCCGGATATGCTTCGTTATACCCCGATGGATTTAGACCGTAGCACGCTTACGGATGAAATGCTCTCTCTTGAAGCCCGACTTGATGATGAGTTGAGTAAAATTAATATCGATGGTGAACCGCCCAAAGAAGCAACCATTTCTTTGCTATACCCGCATTGGCGATTAGGCACCTTCCCCATCTCAGAAAGAGTGCGTTCCTTCTTCCCTTCCGCTTACGAATCTCCGCGTATTCGCTTCACCCTAGTAGATGGTGCAAGTGGCAAAAAAATGCCGGCTTGGGTTGTCAGAAATAACAGTTATGTTTATGGTCTAAAGGAATGGTATGAAAAAAAGGGATTAATGCCGGGCAGTTTGATAGATATACGTCGTGGCAATGCCCCCGGTGAGGTCATCATTCAAGCCCAATCGCATCGCAGTAAACGCGATTGGGTGCGCACCGTTATAGCAGGCTCAGACGGAGGACTTATTTTTGCCACCCTCAAACATGTGATTAGCGCAAAATTTGACGATCGAATGATTTTGGCTATTCCTGATTCTGATGCGTTGGACAACGCTTGGAAAATAACGCAAGAAAGCAACAAGCAATTTGATACTTTGGTACGAAATATAATGCAAGAATTGACCAAGCTCAATCCGCAAGGACATGTTCACGCTCAAGAATTATATTCCGCGCTAAACTTACTTAAACGCTGTCCCCCTGCTCCGCTCTTTAGTCTATTAGCCACTCGTCCGTGGGCAGAGCATGTCGGCGATTTGTATTTTCACCTGAACGATGAAATAACAACAGAAAAAGAGGTGTAAATGTCTGAAAAAAAGAAATTTAGTTTAATGAAACCGACTTTAGATACGCCTTATCATATTGACTTCGATTGGTGGCAAAATAATGAACGAAACTGGCGCGTATACCTCCGCTCTTTGATGTGCGCCGAACACCGAGAAGTTTTTTCTCTTTGGC
>CAZERH010000018.1:0-7122 GCA_964515535.1 uncultured Anaerolineaceae bacterium | reverse complement strand
ACATTAGCGGGGGTACGTGTTTATCACGGCTTGCGCCCTTGTTGTAACTGATATAAAATGCCCTCGTAGCTCAGCTGGATAGAGCAACGGACTTCTAATCCGTAGGTCGTGGGTTCGAATCCCCCCGAGGGCGCAAGAAATTTAGCAACGACAAAAGAAACTCGGCTGAGAAAAATATATTCACAGAAAAACCGAGTTTCTTTTATTTTGTCATTTTATAATTTAGGCTAGAGACCTCAGGTCTCCGGCTTGAGGACTGTATTATATGAGTGCATCACGTTGGCACAGAGATTTAGAAGACTTATTTAAATGGGTCTGGGAAAGCGAATCTAATTTTTTGGAGTTATTAATGCCTGCTCTTTTTGCAGAACTGAAAGATTTAGCAGAGAAGGACACTGTTTTGGACGAAATACTGGGGCTAGGAATGAAATCAAGCACTCCGGAAATTTTACCGATTTTACCCTTGCGCGGCGTCGTAGTGTATCCACAAACAGCTGTTCCGCTCACGGTAGGGCAACCGCGTTCCGTTAAATTAATAGATGATATTCTTGCCGGAGACAAATTGGTGGGATTAATCACCAGCAAAAACCCTGAGTTAGATGAACCGAACGCCGAAGACCTCTACGAAGTGGGGACAGTTGCCACCGTCCATCGACTTTTGCGTGCGCCTGACGGAACGATTCGCCTCCTCGTACAAGGTATTGAGCGTTTTCGACTTGGCGAAGTGGTAGAAACAGAATCTTACCTGAAAGCTAAAATTGAACTAATCCCCGAAATTGTAGAAGAGGGCTTGCAAATAGACGCATTAGCGCGCAACGCCCGTGACCAATTTTCACAAATCGCGGAAATGATTCCATCTTTTCCTGATGAATTGATTGGCTCTATCACCTCTTTGCTTGACCCGCTAGAAACAACCTACACCATCGCTAACTTCCAACGGATGGGCTTAGAAGACGCACAAGAAATACTAAAAATCGACTCTACGGAAGAAAAATTGCGCAAACTAGTCAGTTTATTGGTGCGCGAAAATCACGTTTTGAAATTAGGGCAGAAAATACAAAGCGAAGCACGCGGTGAGATAGAAAAAGTACAACGCGATTATTTCCTAAGAGAACAACTCAAGGCAATTCAAAAAGAGCTAGGTGAACGCGACGAGCAAACTGTAGAAGCGGAAGAGTTTCACAAAAAAATTGAAGAAGCCAAAATGTCCAAAGAAGCCGAAAAGCAGGCTTTGCAAGAACTAGACCGCATGTCTCGTTTGCCAACTGCCGCGGCAGAATATGGCGTTATTCGCACCTATTTAGATTGGCTGGTCTCTCTTCCGTGGTCGAAAACCACAAACGACAACCTCGAACTCGCCCATGCGCGTAAAGTGCTAAACAAAGACCATTATGGGCTTGAAGATGTAAAAGATAGAATTTTAGAATTTTTAGCGGTACGCAGTTTGGGCTTATCTCGCAAAGGTACATTTCAAAAATCCAGAGATAAAATTCGTCAGGATAGAGAAGGCGTTATCCTCTGCTTTGTAGGACCGCCCGGCGTTGGGAAAACTTCATTAGGACGTTCCATCGCCCGCTCAATGGGGAGAGAATTTATCCGTATCTCTTTAGGCGGCGTGCGTGACGAAGCGGAAATTCGCGGACACCGCCGCACCTATATCGGAGCGTTGCCGGGACGCATTCTACAAGCCCTGCGCCGCGCAGAGTCGAAAAACCCTGTTTTTATGCTGGATGAAATTGACAAATTAGTGGCAAATTTTCAGGGAAACCCAGCCTCAGCCCTCCTAGAAGTTCTTGACCCCGAACAAAATTCAGAATTTCGCGACCATTATCTTGAAGTAGCCTTTGATCTCTCCGAAGTCATGTTTATCACTACGGCAAATTCGCTCGGTAATATCCCCCGTCCACTCCTCGACCGTATGGAAGTCATCTATCTCTCGGGATACACAGAAAGAGAAAAAATCGAAATCGCCAAAGGCTATTTAGTCCCGCGCCAAATTCGAGAAAATAACTTATATAAAAAAGAAGTTAGCTTCTATATTTCCGGTTTGCGTAAAATAATCAACGAATACACTCGTGAAGCAGGTGTTCGTAATTTAGAGCGAGAAATCGGCTCAATTTGTCGAAAAATCGGTGCGTTAATCGCAGAAGAAAAAGAATACGCATCTAAAATAAATCCTCAAGCTGTCGAAGAATATCTCGACCACCCTATTTATAGAGATGCCGAAGATTTGAAAAAACGTATATCCATCCCCGGCGTTGCCGCAGGGTTAGCATGGACAGCCTATGGCGGGAATATTCTCTTCATCGAAGCAACCAAAATGGTTGGCTCAAAGGGATTCCAAATCACAGGTTCGCTTGGTAACGTCATGCAAGAATCAGCCCGCGCCGCGCTCTCCTATATCCGCTCACGCGCAGAAACTTTGGGCATAGATCCCGATTTTTACGAGACAACCGACATTCACCTCCACGTTCCCGCGGGCGCACAACGAAAAGACGGTCCATCCGCAGGTGTAACAATGGCAACCGCGCTGGTATCACTCCTCACACGCCGCCGCGTCAAAGAAGGCGTTGGCATGACTGGTGAAATCACCCTGCGCGGACGCGTTCTTCCAATCGGAGGGCTAAAAGAAAAAATTTTAGCCGCACATCGTTTTGGATTACGGACAATCATCTTGCCCAAACATAACGAAATCGACCTAGAAGATATCCCCGATGATGTCAAAAAAGTGATGAAATTTATTCCGGTAGAAACAGTAGCCGAAGTTCTCGAATCTGCCTTAGAAAAAAAACCTGTGGCAAAAAAGAGAACAAAAAAGAAAAAAGTGAGACCCCCTAAATGAAAAGAGTATTTTTAGCCGAAGACGACCCGACAATGATTAGGCTCTTAGAAACATTGTTGAAAATAGAAGGCTTTGAAGTTGTTAGCATAGACCTAAGCAACAACGATCTGCTCTCTTCTTTGCGCGCAGACATTCCTCAAGCTCTCGTCCTCGATGTTAATCTCCCCAACCAAAGCGGCATGGAAGTTATCAAAGCAATGCGCAGAGAAGAAATTTTCAAAAACACCCGTGTCGTCATGGCATCCGGTATGAGCCTGAAAGAAGAATGTCTTGCCAGTGGCGCAGACGATTTTTTGCTCAAACCCTATATGCCCGATGATCTAATCAACATTTTGCAAAGATACACCCAAGAATAAAAAATGGGATTGAAGACCCAAAGCATCCTTATTCGCCCTTTCAATTTTCCCGAAGACAATAATGAGGTCTACGCACTTTGGGAAAATGCCGGAGAGGGGATTCACCTTCGCACATCGGATGAGCGGGATGAAATCCGCAAGAAAATCGAACGTGACCCCGACTTGTTCCTAGTCGCCCAAGCAGAAGATTCGATAATCGGCACCGTGCTGGGCGGCTACGATGGGCGGCGCGGGATGATGTATCATCTCGCCGTTTCATCAACGCATCGCAGAAAAGGCATTGCAAATCTCCTCGTTGATGCACTCGAAGAAAAACTCAAAGAAAAAGGTTGTATCCGCTACTATTTGCTCGTAACCAAAGACAACCAAGAAGCAATCACCTTTTACAAAAAACGTGATTGGGAAAATATGGACGATTTGTACGTTTTTGCTAAAAACTTGAAATAGAAAACTATGACCATCCGCACTGCTATCCTCACCCTCTCCGACCGCTCCTATCGCGGCGAACGCGCCGACCTTTCGGGTCCCGCCATCGCGGAAATAATCAAATCCCAAGATTGGGTCGCGTCCGAAACGCTCATCCTCCCCGATGACATAGACATTATCCGCGACACCCTTATTCTCTGGGCAGATAGCGGCGACTTAGACTTAATCCTCACCACCGGCGGCACCGGCTTTTCTCCGCGCGATGTCACCCCCGAAGCAACTCGTTTGGTTGTAGACAAACTCGCCCCCGGCATCACAGAGGCAATGAGACAAGAAAGTCTAAAAATCACCCCCCACGCCATGCTCTCCCGCGCCGTAGCCGGAATTCGAGGACGTGTACTGATTATTAATCTCCCCGGTAGTCCCAAAGCCGCGCGAGAAAATTTAGAAATTGTATTGCCCGTGCTAGGTCATGCCGTGCAATTACTACAAGATTCGCCAGAAGCGGAAGCCGGTCACTGAAAACTGTTATAATTCCCCTATAAAAATTTAGAAACACGAGGTCACAAATGATTGATGCAAATGAGTTACGAAAAGGCGTTATTTTTGAAATGGACAGCAATCTTTTTAAAGTAAAAGATTATCATCATAATAAAACAGCTCGCGGTGGCGCGACCATCCGCATAAAAGCCCTTAATATACGCACAGGCGCGAATATCGAAAAAACGTTCAACTCTGGCGAACGGGTTGAAAAAGTTCGCTTAGATTATAAAAAAGTGGAATATCTTTATAATGATGATCGCTTTTATTATTTTATGGATAGCGAAACCTACGAACAACCCGCTATAGACAAAGCTATGGTCGAAGATGTTGCCGGTTATTTGAAAGAAAATTTACGTGTTAAGCTTACTTTTTATGGAGACGAACCGCTAGGGATAGACCTCCCGACCTCTGTGGAACTGGAAGTTACCCAAGCCGATATAGCCGTGCGTGGCGATACAGCTACAGGCGTTACCAAAAGAGTCACCTGTGAAACAGGTCTTAAAGTACAATGTCCCAACTTTGTCAATGTTGGCGATATGATAAAAGTGGATACTCGCACCGGTGAATATCTGACGCGCGTTTAGTATCAATTTTATTTTTCAAAATATTATCCCCGCGAGGGGATATTTTTTTAGCTTGCGTTGCTCCGATTGAGTAACTAATTCTGTAATGGGAGGAGCCCGCTCCCTTTAAGGGAACGGGTTCCTTCCGAAATATAAAAACGTGATGCGTAACAAGGACTTCCTATGCAAACACCAGCAGGTATAGAATGTCAACATTTTTACGGGGACTACCATCGCGGGCGTGACCACGAAGAATGTCGTCTTTTAGAATCTTCTGTGCCTCCACAAGTTTGGGTTGCCGAACTCTGTGAGACTTGCCCCGTTCCCGGTATTTTACGCGCCAACTCTTGCGAAAATATGCAACTAAATGCTCAAGTTACGCGCTCGATTTTCGATGTTTTTCAGCGCAGAGTTAAAATCTCCGCGTTTTGCATAAAGACGCAAAAAAAAGTTGCTAAACCGGAAATCGGATGTGGAGAATGTCACCCCCTTCCACCAATTTTTGAAGTGATGGAATAAAAATCTCCTAGTTACAAAACATGCTCCCCTAAAATAGGGTAAAATAGAATTCATCATTTCGTATTGATCCAACAAATAAGGAGAAACTATGTCTCATATTATTACCAGCTTGTGCTTGCGCGATGGCGGTTGTGTTGAAGTCTGCCCGGTCGAGTGCATAGTCCCTGGCACCCCGCAAGAAAAATACCCCTGGTTCTATATTGACCCCGACACCTGCATTGATTGCGGTGCTTGTATCCCTGAGTGCCCCTACGAAGCCATTTTCCCCGAAGACGAAGTTCCTGAAGCCTATGTTGCCGAAGGTGGAGAATTTATTTCTCGCATAGGGCTAACAGGTCACTATGAAAATACTGACCACCATGGCGAAGCTGTTGTACTTGAGTGCACCAAAAAACTTGAGGCTGGCGAAGAGGTTAATCTCACCGAAGATATTCAAGCTAACTACGATTATTTTGAAGAAGGTCCCGGTTACGACGGATAAGTCTTAACTGAACCAGATAAATTTCAGATTGCTAATTTATTCTTGGATACTTCGGGATGCTTAAAAACAACTTCCCGATTTAAAAGCTGACAGGTCTTTGAGACCTGTCAGCTTTTCTCCAAGTTTTTTTTGATGATTATTTATTTAAATTCACTTCATTTTCACAAAAAACACAAAGTTTTTCGTAAATACTCAGGGTTAGGGGGCAAAATGGAATATGGATTTTACGGATAAAGCTGATTTTTGCCGCAGGAGCAGGTATTCGCAAAGATTTGCGTTATTCTCTTGAAAAACAAATTTAATACCCTAAATGCTTACGCTTTTTCTTTGTAAATGTTGTGTCTTTGGGGTGCAAAAAAATCCCATGCCCTCAACCCCACAAAACCTGACCAAAACTCAAATTTGGCTTCTTGCCATTCGCCCCAAAACCCTCCCCGCCGCGGGTGCGGGTGTAATTACAGGCACCGCACTCGCGTTTTATGACGGTGTGTTTTCATTTTTTCCCGCGTTTGCCGCGCTAATTGGCGCGATCTTGCTCCAAATTGGCAGTAATCTCGCTAATGATGTTTTCGATTATTTACGCGGCGCGGAGAGCAAAGAGCGTTTGGGTCCTCTCCGCGTCACACAGGCGGGATTATTATCTCCAAAAGAAGTACAAACCGGCATGTGGATTACCTTTGCTTTAGCCGCGTTGGTTGGCATTTACCTCATCACTGTGGCAGGGTGGGCAATTTTGCTGATTGGCTTAACGGCTATTCTTGCCGCAATTGCGTATACGGGTCCCATCAGCGATAAAGGGTTGGGCGATATTTTTGTCTTTCTCTATTTCGGTGTAGCGGCGGTAGTTGGCACATATTATGTGCAAGCTCAAGCAACCTCTCCCGCGGTTTGGTGGATGTCGGTGCCAATTGGCTTGTTAATTGTGAATATCCTCGTTGTGAATAATTTGCGCGATATCAATGTGGATAAAGCCGCACATAAAATCACAACAGCCGTGCGGATGGGAGTGAGCGCGACCCGAAAAGAATATCTGATTTTATTGGGGATTGCCTATCTCACTATTCCTGTTTTGATTTTAGCGGATATTATTTCGGTGTGGACACTGCTGGTTTGGCTTTCACTTCCCTTTGCCAAAAGGGTTGCGCAAACCGTTTTTAGTGAACTTGGTCGCTCGCTCAATCAGGCGTTGGCGGGGACGGGGAAGATAGCATTGCTTTATAGTGTTTTATTTTTTATAGGCATTTTATTGGCTGTTTATTTTTGATATATTCCTCGCGAGAGGGGGGACAAATTGCCAAATGCTTAAAATAGGTTATTAAAGGGAACCAAGCCTAAAGCACGTACGAAACGGTTTTTTATCCCATGAAAAGGAGTTTTTATTATGGCAAAATC